>JAIESI010000160.1 GCA_019746135.1 Xanthobacteraceae bacterium | reverse complement strand
TGGTCCCGATCCCCTTCCAAAAACGAATCAGGATCGTATTGTCAGAGCAGAAAAATTAATGAGTTCTGACCCTAATCCCTGCCCGGCACGTGCTCGTCACGATCCCGGTCGTGGGCCTCGCGCTTGGTCTCACGCTGCTGGCCCTCGGACGCGGCAGGTGGGCAGAGGCGCTGTGGGCCATCGCCACGGTTCCGGTCCTCGCCGCGCTGATTTTCGAGATCGTCGCGAGCCTGCGGCGCGGGGACGTGGGCCTCGACATTGTTGCCGCCTTGTCGATGACGGCGGCGCTGGTGTTCGGCGAGGAACTTGCGGCCTGCGTTGTCGCCCTGATGTACGCGGGCGGCCAGTACCTGGAAAGCTACGCCGAACGGCATGCCCGCCGCGAAATGACGCTGCTTCTGGCGCGCGCGCCGCGCAGCGCGATGCGTCACGGGAGCGGCGGCCTCGAGGAAGTCCCGATCGACGCCATCGCAGCCGGCGACCGGCTGCTGATCCGGCAGGGCGACATCGTCCCGGTCGACGGCACGGTGGCGAGCGGCATCGCCGTGCTCGACCAGGCGGCGCTGACCGGCGAATCCGTACCGGTGCAGTACCGGCCGGGCGAAGCGATCATGAGCGGATCAACGAACGCAGGCGAGGCGTTCGCCCTCTCCGCGGCACGCCGCGCGGCGGACAGCACCTATGCCGGCATCGTGCGGCTGGTCGAAGCCGCCCAGAAATCCAGGGCGCCGATGGGGCGGCTCGCCGACCGCTTTGCCATCGTCTTCCTCGCGGTGACGGTCGCCATTGCCGCGGCGGCCTGGATTGCAACCGGTGATCCGATCCGGTTGGTCGCGGTGCTGGTCGTGGCGACACCTTGTCCCCTGATCCTCGCCGTGCCTGTGGCGTTTGTGTCGGGGCTTTCGCGCGCCGCACGGCACGGCATCCTGATCAAGGGCGCCAAGGCCCTCGAAGGCCTGGCGCGCGTGAGCGTGCTGGTGCTCGACAAGACCGGCACCCTCACCCATGGGCGCGCACAGCTGGTCGACGTGCAAGCCGCACCCGGCCAGGGCGAGCGCGAGGCATTCAGGCTCGCGGCATCGCTCGACCAAGCCTCCAAGCATGTGCTGGCGCGCACGCTCGTCGAGACGGCGCGCAGCCGCGGACACACGCTTTCGGTACCAAGCGGGGTCGCGGAAACGCCGGGCGAAGGGATCGAGGGTGTCGTCGACGGGCATCGCGTGGTGGTCGGCGGCCGACGCTTCGTGATGTCGCGCATTCCTCGGGGCTCTCGGCCCGCCCCACAGGGGGACCGGCCACCCGGCGCGGTCACCGTTTCAGTCGCCATCGACGGCGTTCATGCCGCCGAGTTGATCATGGCCGATGAGCTGCGGGGCGGAACGCCGGACCTGTTGCGCAGGCTGCGCGATCTCGGTTTCCAGCGGCTGATCCTCGCGACGGGGGACCGGCGCGAGGTGGCGGACGCGATCACCGACGGCCTGCCGTTCGATGCCGTGCGCTCCGACCTCACGCCGGATCAGAAGGTCATGATCGTCGTGTCGGAGCGCAAGAACGGCCAGGTGTTGATGGTCGGTGACGGCGTCAATGACGCGCCCGCGCTCGCTGCCGCCGATGTCGGCGTTGCCATGGGCGCGGGCGGCGCTGCGGCGTCCGCCGAAGTGGCAGACGTGGTGCTGCTGGTCGACCGGCTCGACCGCATCGTCCCGGCGGTGGAGATCGCCCGCCGATCAAGATTGATCGCCTTGCAAAGCGTGGTGGCCGGGATCGGCTTGTCGGTGGCGGGCATGGTAGCCGCCGCATTCGGGCTCATCACGCCCGTCGAAGGCGCACTGCTTCAGGAGGCCATCGACATCGCCGTGATCGTCAACGCGTTGCGTGCGCTCAGGGGCGGACCCGTCTGACGCTCACACCACCGTCTGGTGCCGCTCCACGCAGATGCGCAGCACCTCACCCGGCTCGCGCTTCCACCAGTTCTCCGCCGAGAAAATCTCCACGTCGATGTGCCCGTCATAGCCCGTCGCCTCGACCATCCGGCGCAAGCCTGGAAGGTCGATCACGCCGTCGCCCGGCATGCCGCGATCGAGCAGCAGGTCACGCGTCGGCACCAGCCAATCGCAGACGTGATAGGTGAGGATGCGCGAGCCGGCGCGCTCGATCTGCCGCGGCAGATCAGGATCCCACCAGACGTGATAGGCGTCGACCGCAACGCCCATGCCCTCGCCCAGCTCGTCGCAGAGATCATTGGCGTGCGCGAGCGTGTTCACGCAGGCGCGGTCGGCGGCATACATCGGATGCAGCGGCTCGATGGCGAGCGGCACGCCGGCGTCGCGCGCATAGGGCAACAGCGCCGCGAGGCCATCGCGCACCTGCTCATGGGCGCCGGCGAGATCCTTCGAACCCTTCGGCAAGCCGCCGGCGATCAGCACCAGGGAGCGCGCGCCGATGCCCGCGGCCTCGTCGACGGCACGGCGGTTGTCGTCAAGCGCCGCGCGGCGACCGGCTGCATCCGCCGCCGGAAACATCCCGCCGCGGCAGAGGCAGGTCACGGTCAGCCCGGCCGCGCGGATCATGCGGCCCGCCTTCTCGATGCCCACGGCCTGGACGATGTCGCGCCACGGCGCGATGCCGGTGATGCCCGAGCGGGCGCAGCCTTCGACCAGTTGCTCCAGCGTCCACGGCTTCACCGTCGCCGAATTGATGGCGAGCAGGCTCTTATCGCGGGAGAGATCGCGCATCAGGCGGCGACCCCGCGAGTCGCCATCACGGTGCGCATGCGCGAGGCGGCGAGCTCCGGATCGGCAAGGAGCCCCGCCGCGTCGGCGAGGCGGAACAGCTCGGCGAGATGCAGCGTCGAGCGGGTGCTTTCCTGGCCGCCGATCATGGTGAAGTGATTCTGCAGGCCGTTGAGGTAGGCCATGAACACCACGCCGGTCTTATAGAAGCGGGTCGGCGCCTTGAAGATGTGCCGCGACAGCGGCACCGTCGGCGCGAGAATATCGTGGAACGAGGCGACATTGCCGTGGGTGAAAGCATCGAGCGCCGCGGATGCCGCCGGCGCGATCGCGTCGAAGATGCCGAGCAGCGCGTCGGAATAGCCCTGCTCGTCCCCAGCAATGAGCTCGGCATAGTTGAAGTCGTCGCCGGTGAACATCCTGACGCCCTGCGGCAGGCGCCGCCGCATGGTGACTTCCTTGTTCTTGTCGAGCAGCGAAATCTTGACGCCGTCGACCTTCGACGGGTTCGACGCGATCACGTCGATCGCGACGTCCATCGCGTCCGCGTGGTCGCGATAGCCCCAGTAGCCTTCGAGCGCGGGATCGAACATCTCGCCGAGCCAGTGGATGATCACCGGCTGCTTCACCTGGCTGAGGATGTGCTCGTAGACCAGCACGTAGTCGTCCGGCGAGCGCGCCGCCTTCACCAGCGCCCGGCTCGCCATCAGGATGATGCGCCCGCCGAGCTTCTCGATCGCCTCGCACTGCTCCTCGTAGGCGCGGATCACGTCGTCCACCGTCACGTCGGGCGTGACCTCGAGGTGGTCGGTGCCTGCGCCCGAGCCGATCAACGCGCCGGGAAAATCCTTCGCCGCGTCGAGGCTGCGCCGGACCAGTTCCAGCGAGTTCGCCCAGTTCATGCCCATGCCGCGCTGCGCCGTGTCCATCGCCTCGGCGACGCCCAGCCCCAGCGACCAGAGGTGGCGGCGGAATTCGATGGTGGTATCCCAGTCCACCGCGGCATCGAGCCACGGCTCGCGATCGGCCAGCGGGTCGGCAACGACATGCGCCGCCGCATAGGCGATGCGGTTGAACGGCGGCTCGGCCTTCGGGAAATTCCGCGGCGGCTGCATCAGGTAGGCCGTGATCCGGCCGCCAGCGGTGGGGAGATTCAATGTGGGCATCGATGCCTTGCTCTTCTTTTGCTGTGTTGCCGCCGGACTCCTGCCTCTCGGCTGTCATGCCCGGGCATAGCCATCCGAAGGACGGCGTCGCTTTGCTCGCCTATAGCCGTCCGAAGGACGGCGTCGCTTTGCTCGCCTATGGCCCGGGCATCCATGAGAAGCAACCGCGAAGCCCGATCTTACGATCTACACCAGCGGATGGTCATCATGGATTGCCGGGTCAAGCCCGGCAATGACCGAGTGGAGAGAGCTATCAGACTTTCAGTGCCGGAATGTCGATCCAGCGCCGCTCCTTCCAGCTCTTGTGTGCCGCCTCGACCAGCTGCAGGCCCTTGGCGCCCTCCAACAGCGTCCATTTGAACGGCGCATCCTCGTAGAGGTGCCTGATGAACATCTCCCATTCGACCTTGAAGCCGTTGTCGTAGGCGCCGACGCCGGGCACCTCCTGCCACGTCTCGAAGAATTTGATCGGCTGCGGCACGTCCGGGTTCCACACCGGCCGCGGCGTATTCACCCGCGCCTGGCTCCAGCAGTTCTGCAGCCCGGCCACCGCCGAGCCAAGCGTGCCGTCGACATGGAACGTCACGAGATCGTCGCGGCGCACCCGCGTGCACCACGACATGTTGATGTGCGCGATCGCGCCGCCCTTGAGCTGGAACGTCGCATAGGCCGCGTCGTCCACGTCGTTGGTGTAGGTCTTGCCGTTCTCGTCCACCCGCTTGGGGATGTGGGTCGCGCCGAGACAGGTCACGCTCTCGACGTCGCCGAACAGGTTGTCGAGCACGTAGCGCCAGTGGCAGACCATGTCGAGGATGATGCCGCCACCTTCGGCCTTCTTGTAATTCCACGACGGCCGCTGCGCCGGCTGCCAGTCGCCCTCGAACACCCAGTAGCCGAACTCGCCGCGCACCGACAGGATGCGGCCGAAGAAACCGGAATCGATCAAGAGCTTGAGCTTGAGCAGGCCCGGCAGGAACAGCTTGTCCTGCACCACGCCGTGCTTGATGCCGGCCTTCTTGGCCGCGCGAACGAGGTCGAGCGCATCCTTGAGCGTGTCCGACACCGGCTTCTCGCAGTAGATGTGCTTGCCGGCCTTCATCGCCTTCTTGAGGAGCCCGGCGCGGAGCTGCGTGGTCGCGGCGTCGAAGAACAGCGCGTCCTTCTTGTCCTTCAACGCCGCATCGAGGTCGGTGGTCCAGCGCGAGACCCCGTACGCCTTGGCGAGCTTCTGCACCCGCTCGGCGTTGCGCCCGACCAGGATCGGATCGGGCATCACCCGGTCGCCGTTCTTCAGGACAACGCCGCCCTGGTCGCGGATGGCGCAGATCGAGCGGATCAGATGCTGGTTCATGCCCATGCGCCCGGTGACGCCGTTCATGATGATGCCAAGACGCTGCTGAGCCATGCTTCCGTTCCTCCCGGTCCGTGATCTTTGGATAGTAACTATCTAGTTACAAATGGCCGATGCCGTCAAGCCGCTTTTCCCGGTCGCAGATAGCCGAGGATGACAGCGGCAATATGCCGGCCCCAGGCGCGGATTTCCGGCTGCGCGGTCAGGTCGCGCGTGAAGATGGTCGAGAGCGTCCATCGGTTCGACAGATAGAAAATGCCGAGCGAGGCGATGGAGATGTAAACATAGACCGGGTCAGCGTCGCGGCGAAACACGCCGCGCTCGGTGCCCCGCTTCAGCACGTCCGAGATCACCGACACCAGCGGCGAATGCAGCTGCAGCACGCGCTTCGACTTCTTCAGGAACTTGGCCCGATGCAGGTTCTCGGTGCTCAGGATGCTGAGGAATTCCGGATGGGCGATGAAGTAGTCCCAGGTGAAGCCGATGAGCCGCTCGATGGCCGCAACCGGCTCGAGATCGGCGAGATGCAGCTCGGCTTCCGCCGAGCGGATGCCGACATAGGCGCTTTCGAGCACGGCGAGGTAGAGCCCGTCCTTGTCGCCGAAATAGTGATAGATCATCCGCTTGTTGGCGCCCGAGCGCTCGGCGATCGCATCGATGCGCGCGCCGGCGTAGCCCTTCTCGGTAAACTCCGCCACGGCCGCAGCGAGGATCGATGCGCTGGTGCGCTCGGGATCGCGCGGGCCTGCGCCCCGGACCTTCCTGTTCACCTGCGCCTTGCTGCTGGTCCTGATCGCCGCCATCGACAAATCAATTGGGTCTCGTCCGCCACGGCATAGTCTCTAGCGAGCGGTGTGCTTGGAAGGAAGAGCCCGGCATGGGACACTGCCACGCCGGGAGGAAATTTCATGCCGCCGAACGACAGCCCGCCGAAGCTCAAGGCGCCCGCGGGCACCTGCGACACCCACATGCATATATACGATTCGCGCTTTCCGACCGCGCCGACCGCTGCGTTCACGCCGCCGGACGCGTCGGTTGCGGACTATCTCAAGGTGCGGGCGCGGCTCGGCATCGCGCGGACGGTCGTGGTGCAGCCCTCGACCTACGGCACCGACAACCGATGCACGCTTGCGGCGATCGCGGCGCTGGGCGACAGCGCGCGCGGCATCGCCGTGGTCGACCAGACGGTGACCGACGCGGAGCTCGACCGCCTCACCAAGGCGGGCATCCGCGGCATCCGCTTCCACATGCTGGCCGGCGGCGCGCTCCCCTGGGACATTCTCGAGACCATGGCGGCGCGGGTCGGACATTTCGGCTGGCACGTGCAGCTGCAGCTCGACGGGCGGCTGCTGCCCGACCGCGAGCCGCTCTTGAAGAAGCTCACCGGCACGCTGGTGGTCGATCACGTCGGCAAATTCCTGGAGCCTGTTCCGGTCGATCATTCGGCGTTCAAGGTCCTGCTGAAGCTGCTGGAGAACGGCCGCACCTGGGTGAAGCTCTCCGCACCGTATGAATGGTCCAAGTCCGGACCGCCGAACTACAGCGACGTCGGCCGGCTCGCGACCGCGCTCTCCCGAGCGGCCCCCGACCGCATGCTGTGGGCGACCAACTGGCCACACCCGACGCCCGGCCTGCAAAAGCCCGACGATGCCTGGACACTCGACATGATGCTCGAATGGGTGCCCGACGAGGCGACGCGCCGGAAAGCGCTGGTTGACAATCCGGCGCGTCTTTATGGATTCTGACGCCCTTTCACGTCCAGTCGAGCACCCATGAACATTGTCGGCGTCGATATCGGCGGAACCTTCACCGATCTGGTCGGCTGCGTCGACGGCCGCATCGTCACCTCCAAGTGCTCGACCGTTCCGGCCGACCCGACCCGCGGCGTGGCGGAAAGCCTCGCGCTCGCCCATTGCGAGATGCCGGCGCTGTCGGAGCTGCTGCACGGCTCGACCATCGCCATCAACACCGTGCTGGAGCGCAAGGGCGCACGCACCGCGTTGATCACCACGCGGGGCTTTCGCGACACCTACGCCATCGGCCGCGGCAACCGCATCGAGGCGTTCAACCTGTTTTTTCACCGCCCCAAACCGCTCATCCCGCGCGAGCTGACCTTCGAGGTCACCGAGCGGATGAACGCCAAGGGCGAGGTGCTAAAATCGCTGAACGAGAGCGAAGTGCACGTGCTGGCGAGGGCTATTGCCGAGCAGGACATCGAGTCGGTCGCGGTGTGCTTCCTGCACGCCTACGCCAATCCGGCGCACGAGCGGCGCGTCGGCGAAATCCTCCGCGCGGCCAATCCAAAACTGTTCGTCACGCTGTCGCACGAGATCGTGCGCGAATATCGCGAATACGAGCGCACCTCGACCACGGCGCTCAATGCCTTCGTCGGCCCCCGCGTGCAGGCCTATCTCGGCCGACTCGAGCACCATCTGCGCGACGGCCAATTCCCCGGCAAGCTGAACATCATGCGCTCCAATGGCGGCGTGATGTCGGTGCGGCTCGCGCAGGAGCAGCCGGTGTCGATGATGGAGTCCGGCCCGGTCGCCGGCATCATCGGCGCGGGACGGCTTGCCGCGATGCTCGGCATCGAGCGCGCGATCGGCTTCGACATGGGCGGCACGACGGCGAAGGCGAGCCTCATCACCAAAGGCATCCCCGCGATCGAAGACGGCTACACCATCGGCGGCGAGGCGAGCGGCCAGCCGATGCAGTTGCCGGTGGTCGACATCGTCGAGATCGGCGCGGGCGGCGGCTCGATCGCCTGGTGCGACGCGACCGGCGGCATCCATGTCGGACCGAAGAGCGCAGGTGCCGATCCAGGCCCCGCGGCCTACGGCAAGGGCTCGACCGATCCGGTCGTGACCGACGCCAATCTGGTGCTCGGCCGCATCAATGCCGGGCGCTTTCTCAACGGCGCGATGAAGCTCGATGTCGCTGCCGCGGAACGCGCGATCGAGCAGAAGCTTTGCGGCCCGACCAGGCTCGGCATCAAGGAGGCCGCGCTCGGCATCGTGCAGATCGCCGACGCGGCGATGTCGCTTGCGGTCCGCGCGGTGTCGGTGAAGAAGGGCGTCGATCCGCGCGAGACGGCGATGATCGCCTTCGGCGGCGCGGGGCCGCTGCACGCCGTTGCCATCGCGCGGGAGATCTTCCTTCCCAAGGTGATCGTGCCGAAGGTGCCGGGCACATTCTCGGCGCTCGGCATGCTGATGGCGTCGTGGCGGCAGGATTTCGTGCGCACGCTCTACGGGCTGCTTGGCGCGCTGGATGCGAAGCAGGTCGAGGCGGTGTTCGCCGAGCTCGCCGAGGCCGGCAAGGCGCAGGCCATGCGCGACGGGATTGCACCGGATACAGCCGATTTCACCTATCTCGCCGACCTGCGCTATGTCGGCCAGGAGCACACCATCGCCATTCCGGTGCAGGACCCTGCGCTGCTCACCGGCGACTTTGCGCCGCTGCGCGCGGCGTTCGACGCCGAGCACGACCAGCGCTACGGCCAGGCCGCGCCCGACGAGCGGCTCGAGATCGTCAACGTGCGGCTGGTGGTGACTGCGGCACGCAGCGACACGCTCGCGGAACGCTGGCTGTCCGAAAAATGGACGCCGGAACCGCCTGTTGCCGATCAGTGGCGCGAAGTGATCTTCACGGACGCGGCAAAACCCTTAAAAACCCGCATCGTCTGGCGGCCATCGCTCGCCGCAGGGGCCAGGGTCGAAGGCCCGGCGGTGATCGAGGAGCCGAACGCGACCACGCTGATCCATCCGGGCGACGTCGCGACCGTGTCCGACGCCGGACACCTCATTATCGATGTGGCGCTGACATGAACCACAGCTCTCTCCCCTCGTATCCCGGATGCGGTGCAGCGCGAAGCGGTGCACTGCTGATCCGGGACCCAGCTTTCTTCAAGCCGCAGCAAACCGGGGTCCCGGGTCTGCAGCGCAGCACCATAGCGCGTCGAAGACGCGCGTGGACGCGCTTATGGTGCCGCGCTGCGCCCGGGACACGTGGGGAAACGACCTGCCCATGACCCGCAACGAAGCCCATCCGATCACGGTCGAGGTGGTGCGCAACGCCATCGTCGCTTACGCCGACGAGATGGCCAATGCGCTGTCGAAAGCCGCCTACAACATGATGATCTACGAGGTCCGCGACTATTGCTGCGGGCTGATCGACACGCAGGCGCGGATGATCTCGCAGAACCGCGGCGGTCTGCCGATCTTCCTCGCAGACCTCGGCGTTGCGGTGGCCGACGGCATCGCGCGCTACGGCCTCAAGGGCTTCGCGCCCGGCGACGTCGTGGTGATGAACCAGGGCGAAATCTGCGGCCAGCATCTCAACAACGTGGTGGTCTATTCGCCCTGCTTCCATGGCGGCGAACTGGTCGGCTTTGCCGCCAACCGCGCGCATTGGGTCGACATCGGCGGCGTGCGGCAGGGCTTCGGCTCCTACGGCTCGAGCGACATCTATGCCGAGGGCATCCAGATGCGCTCGCTGAAGATCTACGAGGCCGGCAAGCGCAACGAGACGCTCTGGCAGATCATCCGCGACAACACGCGCTATCCGGACTCGGCGCTTGGCGACCTGCGCGCGCAGATCGCCTCCTGCCAGCTCGGTGCGCGGCGCTACGGCGAATTGATCGCCCGCTACGGCCGGCCGACGGTCGAGGCCTGCATCGCCAAGGTCTGGGACCAGGCCGAGGCCGCGGCGCGCGCGGTGGTCGAGAAAATCCCGGATGGCGATTACGAGGCCGAAAGCTTCCTCGACAACGACGGCCGCACGCTCGACAAGCCGCTGCGCGTGAAGGTGAAGGTGCGCGTGCGCGGCTCGCAGATGACGGTCGATTTCTCCGAGATGAACCCGCAGGTGCCCGGCCCGCTGAATTCCGGCCGTGGCGGCGGCATTGCCGGCGCGCGCGTCGCGTTCAAGGCGCTCACCTCGCCCGATCTCGACGTCAACGAAGGCTGCTTCCGGCCGCTCGAGGTGGTGTTGCCCGAGGGCACGATGCTCTCCGCCAAGCCGCCGTCGGCACTCGGGCTCTGGAGCATCGCGCTGCCCACGGTCATCGACACCATCCTGAAGGCGCTCGCGCCCGCGGTGCCGCATCTGGTGCCGGCTGCGCACAAGGGCGACATGGGCGGCTGCTCGTTCTTCGGCTTCCGCGACGACGGCTCGCGCTTCCTGTTGATGAACATCTTCGGCGGCGGCTGGGGCGGACGGCCGGACGAGGACGGCGAGGATGCCGCCGTATCGGTCTGCCAGGGCGACGTGCGCAACACGCCGGTCGAACTGCAGGAAATCAAGTATCCGGTGCTGGTCGAGACCCACGCGTTGCGCGCTGATTCAGGTGGCGAGGGCAAATATCGCGGCGGACTCGGGCTCGAATTGACCTACCAGCTCCTGCAGACGTGCAAGGCCAACATCAATCTCGACCGCACGCGCGATCCGCCCTGGGGCCTGCACGGCGGCAAACCGGGTGCGGTGAACGGCTGCATCATCCGGCGCGCCGACGGCAGCGAGACCGACGTCAAGAAGGCGACCGAAGTGGAGATTTCAGCCGGCGACCGCGTTACCTTCCTGACCGCGGGCGGCGGCGGATACGGCGATCCGCGCGAGCGCACGGCCGAGGCGAAGGCGCACGACATCGCGGCGGGCGTCGTCACGAGGCGGAGCAACTCATGATCGCGGGACAGCGCATCAAGCGTCTCACCGACGCCATGCAGGAATCCGGGCTCGACGCGATGCTGGTCTACGGCAATGCGTGGCAGGGCGACTACCTGCGCTACGCGACCGACTTCGGCATCCTCGAAGGCCAGGCGCTCGCCATCGTTCGCGGCGACGGCCACATCACGCTCTATGTCGACAGCGCGCTCGAGGCCGACCGCGCCGCGCTCGACTGTCCGGGCATCGAGGTGGTGCTGGCGCCCGACCTCACCGGCGAGGTCGAGGCCGCGCTCGACCGCATGCGCAACCAGAGCATGGGTGCCGCGCCGCAGCGGCTGCTGCCGCGGCGGATTGCGCTCCGCGCGGGCGGGCTCAAGATCACCGACGAGACCGGCTTCGTCGACCGCCTGCTGATGCGCAAGCTCGACGAGGAGATCGACGCGATCCGCCGGGCGGCGAAGCTCGCCGACGAGGGCTACAAGGTGTTCATGCAGGCGGTGCGGCCCGGCCGCGCCGACTACGAACTCATCGCCGAGGCCGAGGCCTTTTTCCGTGCCAACGGGGTCGACGACAACTTCCAGATCATCGGCGTCGGCGGCGTCGAGGTGAAGGGCATGGCGCCGCCGAGCGGCAAGCGGCTGAAGCGCGGCGACATGGTGACGACGGAGCTCACGCCCTGCGTCGAGGGCTACTACGCGCAGATCTGCCGGACGCTCGTACTCGGCGAGGCCAATGCCGAGCAAAAGGCCGCGCATGCGCTGTGGCGCGAGGCGATGGAGGCCGGCATTGCGACCGTGCGCCCCGGCATCACCGCGGCCGACATCGCCAAGGCCGAGAACGACGTGTTCCGCAAGCACGGCATGGGACAGTACACCACCAGCGAATACACCCGCGTGCGCGGCCACGGCATGGGCCTGTTCGCGGACAGTAAGCCGCACATCCTCGAGGACGTCACGACACGGATCGAGGAAGGCATGGCGCTGATCGTGCATCCCAACACCTATCATCCGGTGGTCGGCTACATGGTGCTGGGCGACGGCGTCGCGGTGACCGACGACGGCTGCGAGGTGCTGACCGGCACGCCGCGCGAACTGTTCAGCATCGCGGTGTGAGGCTCAAAAATGCGCCGCGGGCTGATGGGATGGAACAAGGACGAGCTGCCGATCGCGGCGATCGAGGCGCGGCTCACGCGGCTGCGGACCGAGATGGACGCCGCCGGCATGGATGCGTTCATCGTCTACACCAACAATGTGCGCCCGGCCGCGGTCACCTGGATCACCGGCTTTACGCCCTACTGGTCGGACGCACTGCTCTTGGTGCAGCAGACCGGCGCGCCGGCGTTTGCGACCGCGCTGTCGAAACGGGTGTCGGAGTGGATCAGGACCACCGATCCGGTGAGCGAGATCGTCAACACGCCGAAGCCCGGCGAGAAGATCGGCGAACGGCTGAAGAACGATCCGCTGATCCGCCGCGTCGGCGTGCTGGAGTACGATACGCTGCCCGCGGGCCTCGCGCATGATCTGGAAACCGCGGCACCCGCGGTCGAATGGATCGACGGCACGGAGATGTTTGCTGGCCTGCGCCGTACGGTCGACGAGGCCGAACGCGGGCTGCTCGCGCGCTGCGATGCCATCGCGTCGGCGGCGCTGCGTGAGGCGGAAGGCGGCAAGGCGCAGGACGCCGGCACGCTTGCGGGGCTGGTGGAACAGAACGCACGGCTCGCCGGCGCGGAGGAAACCTATATCGCCGTCGCGCCCGATCTTGATGCCGACACGCGGCTCAACCGCACCTCGCAGCCGACACCATTGGCCGAACGCTTCGCGGTGCGCGCGTCGATTTCCTACAAGGGCTGCTGGGTCCGGCGCATCCGCACCTTTGTGAAAGACAGTGCGGCGGCGCAGGCCGATGTCTGGCTCGATGCGGTCGCGCGATCGATCGCGGCGGACAAGCCGCTCGCGGCGCAGCTTGCGGACAAGGTCAAGGAATTGCCCGGCGCTTCGCTCAAGGCTTGGGCCGCCGAAAGCTGCACCGGCAGTTATCCGCTGTCGGCCGTCGCGTCTTCGCGCATGACAGCAAGCGTTTTGCCGGCGCACGGTCAGTTTCTGGTGCTGACCGTCGAGCTGACGCTCAACGGCGCGCCGTGGATTGGTGCAGCGCCGCTCGTCGTGGGCAGCGCGACGCTCTGATCCTTTGAATTCCCACCGCGCTCTCCACGAGTCATTGCCGGGCTTGCCCCGGCAATCCATGAGCGCGTTCGGCGCACACCAATCGTAAGAGCGATCGCTGCTGCGCTATCGCATGGATGCGCGGGTCAAGCCCGCGCACGACACCTGTTGTGTGGCAAGAGCTTGGGCCACCGCAAACTACACGTGCTGGCCGTCGCTCAGCGGGATGTCGCGCATGGTCGAGGGCGCGAACAGGTCCTCGATCTTCATCCGCCGGTCGGTCAGGCCGTGCTCGTGGGTGTATTGCAGCAGCGCTTCCAGTGACGGCCGGTTCTTCTCGATGCCGTAGGGATACCAGTCGTCGCCGATGATGCGCTTCTCTTCCTCGATCATCGGCTGCAGCCAGGCGAACGACGCCTTGGGCGTGCCGGTGTCCATGACGCTGCGGTAGCAGGCTTCCTTGGCGCGGCAGAGCGCCTGATAGAGATTGAGCGCGACCCAGGGATCGTTCTCGTACACGTCGCGTCTGACCACCACCGTGTGCATGATCGGATAGATCTTGGTGCGCCGGTAATAATCCTTCTCCACTTCGGCATAGTTCGGGAACAGCCGCGCGACCTTGGGCGAGCCGCGTCGGAACGACAGCGGGTTGTTCGCCGTCATCATGAAATCGATCTCGCCGCGCTCCAGCATGTCGCCGAGCTCGGTGTCGGCGGGCGCCTGCGTGAGCTTGATGTCGGCGGGGAGCTTGCGGCCGAGCCGGTCGGCGCGGCCCTGCACCCATTCGACCTCGTCGGGCTTCACGCCGAATTCGTGCTGCATCGCGCCGCGCATATAGACCGCCGCGGTCATCGAATACTCCGGGACGCCCCCGCGCTTGCCCTTGAGGTCGGCGCCGCTCTTGATGCCCTTCTCGGTGTTGATGAAGAAGTAGCCGTGGCGGAACACGCGCGACGGATAGACCGGAATGGCGATGAACGGCGGGTTCGGCCCGCTCATCATCGATGTCGTGTTCGACAGCGACATCTCGCAGGCCTGGAACTCATTGTACTGCAGCATGCGCCAGAAGATCTCGGCCGGCTGCATGGTGACGTAATTCAGGTCGACGCCGTCGACCTGCACCGTGCCGTCGCGCAGCGCCTGGGTGCGGTCATAGGGTCCGCAGGCGAAGGTCAGCTTCAGCTTGCTCATGAACGATCCATGCTTGAAACGTGCTTGGCGTTGCGGGCACGCTGTCGGGCCCGCAACGCCGTGTCAAGGTGCCGCGGTTATTCGTGCGCAACCGCGGTGACGTCGATCTCCACCATCATCTCGGGGAACGCCAGCGAGCTGATGCCGACCAGCGTCTGCGCCGGCACGCGCTCGCCCGCGAAGGCCTCCTGCGAGCATTTGGCCCAGTCGAGCCGGTAGCGCATGTCGGTGACATAAACCGTCATCTTCACCGCGTCCTTCAGGCTCGACTTGTTGGCCGCAAGCGCCCGCTTGATCTTGTCGTAGGCGTAGTTGCACTGGGCGATGAAATCGCCCTTGTGGCGGATCGCGCCGCGCGGGCCGTTCTCATCCTCCGCGCCGACGCCGGCGAGGAAGATGAACTTGCCCTTGCCCATGTTGGTGATCGTCACGGCCTCGGAGAAGATGCCGGGCGTCCAGGCCGAGTAGTTGAAGGCTTCTTTCTTCATCCCCTCCTGCGCGCCGGCCGGAAAGGCATGAAGCAGCGCCGCAACCGCGGCGAACCACGTCGCAATTCTGAGCATGTGAGCCCCCATATGAATGTGGAGCCCCCAGCATGAGCTTCGGTCCAGCCGTGTGGAATTGCCCTTCGCACATGGCTGATACGCAAGCGGGGACGGCTGAGCCGTCCCCGCGCGTTCAAGCCCGACGGGTCGAGCGTCAGACCGCCTTCAGGTGCGCGTCGCGGCGCTTGTAGAGCTCCTCGTCGGCATAGCCCATCGGCCCCGGCCTGCCGCGGCCGAGCATCACCTGCATGTAGACCGGCTCGAGCCCGTCGTTCTGGTAGCCGTGGATCACCCCGGCGGGGCAGGAGATGCAGTCCCAGGGGCCGAGCCGCGTGGTGACGCGCTTGCCGGTCTCGTCCTCGACGAACACATCGACATAGCCCTGCAGCACGAAGAAGCACTCCTCGACCTCGTGGGTGTGCGCGGCGTTGCCCTGGCCGACCGGCACATACATGATCGACAGCGTGAAGTTGCCGGCCGGGATCACGTTCGGATCGGTGTGCTTGCCGGAGCCGCCTGCGCCGATGAAGCGGTGCTGCGCGCGCTTGAAGCCTTCGATCTTGGCGTCTTCGAAGGCCGCCCAATCGCCGCGCTTCTCGCGGAAGCGGCCGACGTATTTCTTCATGATCTCCTCGACCGGCACGCCTTCGAGTTCCTTCGGGCGCGGATGACGGGCGACGCTCATGATGGGCTCCTTGTGAGTGAATAGGTTGGCTGGAATCTAGGCCCGCGGCGGCTCATGCGTCAATGAAGCACCGGCTGCGCCTCATGCACCGCTGTCATTCCGGGGCGCGCCCATAAGCGCGTTCACGCGCGTCTTCGACGCGCTATGGGCGCGAGCCCGGAATCCATAACCACTGCTGCGGAGTATGGATTCCGGGTTCGCCGCTTCGCGGCGCCCCGGAATGACCGCGGAGAGATCGGGGCTCACTCCGCAGCTTTGCGCTCGCCAGACTGCACCAATTCCCAGATATAGCCCGGCGACAGCGGCAACTGCCGCGGCTGCGCGCCGAAGCTCTGCAGCGCATTGGCCACCGCATTCGCCATGCAGCCGCCGGCGGCGATGATGCCGCCCTCGCCTGCGCCCTTGGCGCCGAGCGGATTGATCGGCGAAGGGTAATCGTCGGTGACGAAGCAGCGCAGATTCGGGAAGTCGGTGGCGGTCGGAAGCAGGTAATCGGCGAGCGAGCCGGTGAGGAACTGGCCGTTCTCGTCGTATTTCAGGTCCTCCAGCACCGCGCCGCCCAGGCCCTGCACCAGCGAGCCGATCACCTGCCCGCGCAGCGTAAGCGGGTTCACCGCGCGGCCGACGTCCTGCACCACCACGTAGTCGATGATCTCGATGCGGCCGATCCGCGGATCGACGGTGATGTGCGCGGCGTGAGCGCCGTAGCTGTAGGTGTGCTTCTTGTTGAGGAAGGCGCCTTCGGCGGTCAGCCCGGCAAACTCTTTCAGCAGGATCGACTTGGCGCCAGCGGTCACCTTGTCGATGTCGAGCTTCACGTCGCCGGGCGCGCAGCCGAGCTTCTTGCCCGCGGCCTCGCGCAGCGCCGTCATGAAATTGCTGGTGGCGTCGAGCACCGCCGAGCCGCCCATCACGGTCGAGCGCGAGTGATAGGCGCCATAGCCGTCGCTCACATAGGCGGTGGAGCCGTGATAGACGTGACGGATGCGCTCGATCGGCAATTCCAGCGCATCGGCGGCGATCTGCGCGAACACCGTCTCGACACCCTGCCCGACCGACGAAGTGCCCATGTAGACGGAAATCGTCCCGTCGTCGTTCACCTCGAGCCGCGCCGACTCTTTCGGGCCGGCCGCGCCGCCCTCGATGAAGCAGACGATGCCGGCGCCGTGGTACTTGCCGTCGATCAGCTTGCCCTGAAGCTTCGACACGCGGGGCCAGTCGAACTCCTTCAGCGTCCGCTCCAGCGCCGCCGGATAATCGCCGCTGTCGTATTCGTCGACCGCGTTGGTCGGCTGCACGGTCGCGACCGGATAGGGCTGCTCCTTGGCGGTGATCAGGTTCTTGCGGCGGAACTCGATGCGGTCGACGCCGAGATCGGCGGCGATCAGATCGATCATCCGCTCGAGGAAGAAGTTGGCCTCGAAGCGGCCCGGCCCGCGATAGGTGCCGACCGGCGTCTTGTTGGTCATCCACAGCGAGGAGTCGATCTTGACGTGCGGCACCCGATAGGGGCCGGCCATGAACTGCGACACGTTGCGTGCGCCGACCGCACCGTTGGTGCGCATGTAGGCGCCCATGTCGGTGTGGACTTCACCACGGATCGCAATCAGCGTGCCGTCGCGCTCGCAGGCGACCTCGAGGATCGCCTCCTCCTCGCGGGCGTGGTTCATCGCCATCAGGTTCTCGCGCCGGTCCTCGATCCACTTCACCGGACGCCTGACGTGGCGCGCCGCGAATGGGATCAGGAAATCCTCCGGGTAGAACTCGCCGCGCGCGCCGTAGCCGCCGCCGACGTCGTTCTCGATCATCTCGATCTGCTCGACCGGCAGGCCGATCTGCGCCGAGAGAATGCGGCGGTTGAAGAACGGCACCTTGGCCGCGCCGTAGACCGTGAGCTTGCCCTTCCCCTCGTCCCAGGTCGCCATGACGCCGCGCGGCTCCATGGTGAGGCCGTAGTGGCGGCCGGTGCGGAGCCGCTCGCGGCGGACGTAAGGCGCCTTGGCGAACGCCGCGTCGGCGTCGCCCTTGCGCGATTCGAACACCAGCGAGCGGTTGGTGCCCGGCTTCTCGAACAGAATGCTCTTGTTCTGCTGCGCCACGGTCCAGTCGGCGACCGGCGGCAGCTCGTCGATCTTCACCTCGATGAAATCGAGCGCGTCCTCGCCGATGGCGACGCTGTCGGCCAGCACCACGGCGACCGGCTCGCCGACGTAGCGCACCTTCTCATGCGCGATGACCGGCTGCTCGAACGGCTTGAACTCCGGCAGCGGCTGCAGCCGCATCGGCACGATCGGCGGGCTGCCCGGCATGTCAGCGGCGGTGATCACCGCGTGGACGCCGGGCCGTTTCAGCGCGGCAGCGGCGTCGATCGAAATGAGGCGGCCGTGGGCGACGGAGCTGCGCAGGACCACCGCATAAAGCAGGCCCGGCATCGCGACGTCGTCGACATATTCGCCGCGCCCGCGCAGCAAGCGCAGGTCCTCGCGACGTTCCATCGGCGTGCCGATGAAGGTGTTTTTCATGGCGTTACTTCTTGTAATGCTGGCGCGCGTCGAGCACCGCCTCGACGATGCCGATATAGCCGGTGCAGCGGCAGATGTTGCCGGACAGCACCTCGCGCACCCGGTCGGCGTCGCAGTCCGGCTCCTCGGTGAGCAGCGCATGCGCCGTGGTGATGAAGCCCGGCGTGCAGAAGCCGCATTGCAGCGCGTGGTGCTTGCGGAAGGACTTTTGCAGCGGCGTGAGATCGGCGTCTTCGGAAAGCCCCTCGACGGTCGTGATCCTCGAGCCTTCGGCCTGCACCGCAAGCATGAGGCAGGAGCGCACCGCCTCGCCGTCCACCAGCACGGTGCAGGCACCGCAGACGCCGTGCTCGCAGCCCACGTGGGTGCCGGTGAGACGCAGCTCGTGACGCAGGCAATCGGCCAGCGTCAGCCGCGGCTCGACGTTGACCGTAACCTGTTTGCCGTTGACTTCGAATTTGGTGGTCATGTGAAACGCCAATGATGCAGCTCGGTCATTCCGGGGCGCCGCAAAGCGGCGAACCCGGAATCCATAACCACTGCTGCGGAGTATGGATTCCGGGCTCGCTCGCTTCGCGAGCGCCCCGGAATGACCGTGGAGAGAGATTTTGCCATGACGCTTACCTCGCGGCCGCGGCGAGCAGGGCGCGCTCGGTGAGCGTGCCGGTGAGCGAGCGGCGATAGGCGGCGCTGGCGTGGATATCGTCCTGCGGCTCGACGTTGCTCGAAGCCGCCTCGCCGACCTTGACGGCGAGAGCGTCGTTCACCGCGTTGCCGTTCAGCGCCGCTTCGGCCTTCGGCAGCCGCTGCTGCCGGTCGCCGACGCCGATCACGCCGATATGCGCGTTCGCAGCCTTGCCGCCGTCGAGATCGTAGTAGAGCGCGACACCCGACATGGCGAAGTCGCCGCGGCGGCGGGCGAACTCCTGAAAGCCCCAGCGCCGAGCGGCGGGCCAGGCGGGCAGATGGATCTCGGTGATGATCTCGTCGGGCTCGAGCGCCGTCGTCAGCGCGCCCTGGAAAAAGTCGTCGGCCTTGATGGTGCGCGATCCGCCTTTGCCGACGGCGGTGATCACCGCGTCACAGGTCTGGCAGATGCCGGGCATCTCGGCGGCCGGATCGGCATGCGCGATGCTGCCGCCGCAGGTGCCGCGGTTACGGATCTGGTAGTGCGCGACATGCGACACCGCGGCCTTGAGCAGCGGATGCGCGGCGTCGAGCCGCTTGTCGTCGAGGATGTCGCGCCAGCGCACCAGCGCGCCGAGCCGGACGCCGTCCGCGCCGATCTTGATCTGCCGCAGGTCGGAAAGCTTGCGCAGGTCGACCAGGAGCGTCGGCCGCGCCATGCGGAACGCCATCATCGGCATCAGGCTCTGGCCGCCGGCCAACGCCTTCGCCTCTCCGTCATGGGAGGCGAGCAGCGCCACGGCTTCGTTCAAGGTCGCGGGGCAGGCGTACTCGAACGGCGGCATTTTCATGGATGGTATGTGCCTTAAGCCCGCGTTTGGGCGTGCGCTTTTGAACGATGCCAGACTACTATCGCCACCCCGAAAACACCCGTCAACGCGGCGGACATGCAATTGCGGTATGGTGCCGCGGCGTTCCGCACTGCACCTCCGGAGACACGAAAATGGCCGTCGAGCTCAGCATGTCCGTCTGCAACTACGACCGCACCGCGGCGCTGTTCGACGGCCGCGCGCCGATCGAAGGCTGCGACGTGACGGCGGTGGCGCTGGAGCCGGAGGAATCGTTTCATCGCGCATTCAAGTTCCAGGAGTTCGACGTCACCGAGATATCGATGAGCAGCTACCTCGTGACGCTGTCGCGCGGCGACAACCACTACGTCGCCATTCCGGCCTTCGTGTCGCGGCTGTTCCGGCATTCCAGCGTCTACGTGCGCACCGACCGCATCAAGACGCCGGCCGACCTGAAGGGAAAGACCATCGGCCTGCCCGAATACCAGATGACGGCGAACGTCTGGGTGCGCGGCATGCTCGAGGACGAATACGGCGTGGCTCCACGCGACATCAAATGGCGGCGCGGCGGGCTGGAAGAGCCCGGCCGCGAGGAGCGCGCCAAGATCACGCTGCCGCCGGACATCGACATCAAGCCCGTTCCGGCCGACCGGACGATCTCCGACATGCTGGCCAAGGGCGAGATCGACGGGCTGCTGAGCGCGCGCGCGCCGTCGTGCTTTCTGCAAGGCGCGCCGAACGTCGGACGGCTGTTTGCGGATTATCCGGCGGCCGAAGAGGCGTATTTCAAAAAGACCAAGCTGTTCCCGATCATGCACGCCATCGGCATCCGCAAATCGATCGTCGAGAAATATCCGTGGGTCGCGGTCAGCGTCTACAAGGCGTACCTGAAGGCCAAGGCGCTGTGCCTGCACGAGCTCGGCCAGATCGGGCATCTGCACGCGACGCTGCCGTGGCCGGTCTACGCCTACGATCATGCGCGCAAGGTGATGGGCGAGGACTACTGGTCGTATGGCGCACATGAGAACAAGCTGCCGCTGGAGACGCTGGCGCGGTATTCGTTCAAGCAGGGATTGTCGGTGCGGCAGGTGGCGCTGGACGAGATGTTCGCCAAGCCGACCTACGAGCTGTCGAAGATTTAGACGTGCGGGCATTGGCCCTCGTTGCCGCGGCGTCTTGCGCCCGGGATTTGCGAAGCTCTTTCGCGTTGCTCACCCTCTTGAAGAGGGGAGCGGAGCGCCGAAAGGCGCAGGGGTTTTGCGAACCCCTCCGGGCGGTTGCGTGCGGCCCGGAGAACACGCCTTCGGGCGTGTTCGAGTCCCCTTGCGATCGGAGACCCTCGCCTTTCGGCGCTCCACCACGGCGTTTTCGTGAGGCCTCGCCTCACACACCTCAGGCCGTGCTTCCCTGCCGGGTTACTGGCGCTTTCACCCGGCAGTCCAGCAGAGCTCCCTGCGCGCGGGGTCGTAGTGCCCGCGAGACGGGGTCCCGAGGCGCCCCGAGAGTCCGGTTGGATCGGCCGGACGCGCAGGCGCCGCACCTGCTTCTGCCAATGGTTCCCACCGGTTGAGCCCCTCGACTAAGCAGGATGAATAGAACAAATAAAGAACAGACCGCAGGAGTCAACCCATCAGCCCCGAGCGCGGCGACACCAATCGCTGCTGCGAAGGCCGGTATTCTTCTTGCGTTGACAAGGCAGAATGCTTGACCGCTTCCGGCCTCAAGCGTGCGGAGACTGGCCATGGCTGCACCGGTTCGACCCGGCGCTCGCCCGTCAGCATTCGCCCCCCCCCCACATGTCATTGGCGCTCTACCGATAGCCGCAGCCGTAGGGTCGGGGAAGAAGTTGAACGGACCTCCAGTCGAAACAACGCATCTTGATGGCGGAATTCGAACTTCTGACCCCAAAATTGGTGGCCTGGCGTTCTATCGCGCGTGCTCCGACGGCTGTGCGCCGCGGCGCACTATTCCGGTACAACGTCTTCGAGACTGATGCCCCGCCCCGCGCGCAGGCTGTTCCGTGCCTGCTCGATGCGGCGCAAGAAGCGGGGATCGTGCTCGAGACGGTATTCGAACCAGTCCTCCTCGGACTCGAAACCGATCAGCACGCCGGCCGGCTTGCCGTGGCGGGTAATGACGATCTCCTGCGTCTCCGCCTCTCGAAGAAACCGAGACAGATCGTCCTTGATTTCGGACAGTGGAACTTCTTTCACTCCGGATCTGCGAACTGTGCGAGCCATGACTCGGCCTCCGATTTGGCCACGATCGCCAAGATTTCGACGGTCGCGCCGGAAACGTCATAGAACACCCGAACCTCACCAACGCGTAGCCGGTACTGCGGCCGGAGCAGCCCCCGCAACCGCTTGACCCGGCTGCGGCTCGTTTTCTCCGGCTCATGCCTCAGATGCGTTTCGAGGGCAGTCCGCACCGTCGCCCGGACATTCGCCCGCAACCTTCTGAGGTCGTCGGCGGCTTCTGGAGCGAGGACGATGGCAAAAGGCATTCTGGCCAGATTATAGCCAGATTAGCCGAACCGTCAAATCCGAATAGTGTGGTGTCGAACTTCCCAATCCGATTCCAAAGAAGCGCAGCGAGACGCCCAAAGCGCGTCTCGCTGGTTCGCATGCAGATTTCGCAGCTTCCTTTCCTGGGCCCTGCCCAAGTTTCTTTTTCAGGAATTTTCGGAGCGTGTCGGCCATGGTCTTCTTCGCCGTGCTGGGGAAAAGCTGATCCCTGGCTGCCGAAATTTGATCCCACACGTCAGCAAATTTGAACTTGTCCATGGTGCGAAGCAATGCTTCGCCTGAGTCCCTCCATGCGGGCGTTTCGGAACCGGCGCCAGTGCCAGCCATCTCTGCTGTCAATAATATAGAGCATGCGCAATGGCTCTGGATTCCGAACCCGGCGCTTCGCGCCGTCCCGGACTGACCGGGTGCTACAACGCGCGAAACATACCCCGCCCCTCGGAAAATCGGGCAAGCCGTGCTATCGGCGTCCGCAATGACCGGCCCGCCCAACACCACGTTGCCGAAACGCGAAGCCTCGAAGGACGCTCCCCTGATCGAGGACATCCGGCTGCTCGGACAGATTCTCGGAACGACCATCCGCGAACAGGAGGGTGACGCGGTCTTCGAGCGGATCGAGAAAGTCCGCCGCCTCAGCGTCGCATTCGAGCGGGACGCCGATGTCGAAGCCGGCCGCGCGCTCGATGCCCTGCTGCGCGCGCTGACGAGCGAAGAAGCCGTTCTGGTGGTCCGCGCGTTCAGCTATTTCTCGCACCTGGCGAACATCGCCGAAGACCGGCACTACATCCGCCGCCGCGAGGCGCATGAACAGGATGCCTCATCGCGCGATCAGGCGGGCAGCCTTGCATCCACCGGCAACCTGCTGAAGCAGGCGGGACACTCGCCGGCCGCCGTCTCGCGCGCGCTCGCGCAAAGCGTCGTCTCGCCTGTGCTCACGGCCCATCCGACCGAAGCCAGGCGAAAGACCCTGCTCGATGCCGAGAACTCGGTTGCGCGGCTGCTCAGCGAACGGGAGCATTTGCGGAGCGATCGCGAGCGGCAGGACAACGAGGCGCTGCTGAAGGCGCGCGTGGTGCAGATGTGGCAGACCCGCCTCTTGAGATTTGTCAGCCTGACGGTCCGCGACGAGATCGAGAACGCGCTGAGCTACTACCACACGACCCTGCTTCGCGAGATACCCCGCCTCTACGCCGAACTCGAAGAGCTCTGCGAGGGCTACCCTATCGCGCCGTTCTTTCGCATGGGCTCCTGGATCGGCGGCGATCGCGACGGCAATCCCAACGTCGACGCCGGGACACTGAAGGAGGCATTCCGGCAGCAAAGCGAGATCGCGCTGCGGCACTATCTGGCGGAGGTGCATGAGCTAGGAGCAGAGCTCTCGATGTCGCAGCTGCTGGTCGGCTGCACCGACGCGCTCGCCGCACTGGCCGATCGGTCGGGCGACACCAATCCGCATCGACAGGATGTGCCTTATCGCCGCGCCATCGTCGGCATCTACGGGCGCCTCGCGGCAACGCTCGAGAAGCTGACCGGTGCCACCGCGTTGCGGCAGGCGGTGACGCCCGCCGAGCCTTACGAGAGCGCCGACGAGTTTCAAGCCGATCTGGCCGTGATCGAAGCGTCATTGCGCGCGCACCACGGCGCGGCGCTGGTGTCGGGGCGGCTTGCACCGCTGCGCCGCTCGGTGCAGGTGTTCGGCTTCCATCTCGCCACGGTCGATCTTCGGCAGAACTCCGACCGCCACGAGGAGACGGTTGCCGAGCTCCTGAGCGTGGCGCGAGTCACGCCCGACTATGCCAAGCTCGACGAGGCCGGGAAGCAGATCCTGCTGCTCCGCCTGCTGCGCGACCCGCGTCCGCTGCGCATTCCCGGCATTGCCTATTCGGATCGCACCGACGGCGAGCTTGCAGTGTTCAACGCGGCGCGTGATTTGCGCGCCCTGCTCGGCCCGGACAGCATCCGCCAGTATGTCATCAGCCACACCGAAGCGGTCAGCGACCTGCTCGAGGTGCTGCTCCTGCAGAAGGAATGCGCGCTGATGCGCGGTGTGTTCGGCGACGAAGGGACGTCGGCAGCGCTGCTTGTCGTCCCGCTGTTCGAGACGATCCGCGACCTGCGCAGCGCAACGCCGATCATGCGTGATTTCCATGCCCTGCCCGGCGTCAGCGATCTGGTGCGCGCCTCGGGCGGGCACCAGGAGATCATGCTCGGCTATTCGGACAGCAACAAGGACGGCGGCTTCTTCACCAGCAACTGGGAGCTCTATCGCGCCTCCACGGCGCTCGCCGAGTTGTTCGCGAAGTCCGACGGCATCGTGCTGCGGCTGTTCCATGGGCGCGGCGGAACCGTGGGTCGCGGCGGCGGTCCGAGCTACCAGGCGATCCTGGCCCAGCCGCCGGGAACGGTGAAGGGACAGTTGCGGCTCACCGAGCAGGGCGAGGTCATCGCCTCCAAATACGCCAATCCGGACATCGGACGACGCAACCTCGAAGCGCTGGTCGCGGCGGTGCTCGAAGCGACGCTGCTCGAGAGCAACTACGCGGTCCCGGACGAATTCATCGCCACGGCCGGACGCATCTCGGACGTGAGCACGGCGACCTATCGGGCGCTGGTCTATGAGACGCCGGAGTTCGTCGACTATTTCTTCAGCGCCACGCCGATTGCCGAAATTGCCGAGCTCAATATCGGCTCGCGTCCGGCCTCACGCCGGGCGAGCCGGCGCATCGAGGATCTCCGGGCGATTCCCTGGAGCTTTTCCTGGGGCCAGGCCCGCATCAGCCTGCCGGGCTGGTTCGGATTTGGATCGGGCGTCGAAGCGCTGCTGGCCGAGGCGCCGGAGCCGGGCATGACATTGCTGCAGCAGATGTATCGCGACTGGCCGTTCTTTCGCGCGCTGTTGTCGAACATGGACATGGCGCTGGCGAAGACAGACCTGGCCCTGGCCCGCCGCTACGCCGAGCTCGTCCCCGACCGCGAAATGGCGCGACGGCTGTTCGGCGTGCTGGAGTCCGAGTGGACGCGGACCGTCAAGGCGCTCAACGAGATCACCGGCACGCAGGAACGGCTTGCCGACAACCCGGCGCTCGCGCGCTCGATCCGTCACCGCTTCCCCTATATTGCACCCCTGAACCATCTGCAGGTCGAGCTGATCCGCCGCTGGCGAGACGGCGCACAGGATGAAACGACCCGCCGCGGGATCCTCAATTCCATCAACGGAATCGCCGCCGGGCTCCGCAATACGGGTTGATGCGCCCGAAAGATTCGAAGAGCAGGCCCGCGGGCGCGGTCCGGCACGCCCTTTTTTCATCGCCACGGCCTTCTATACTATAGGCGAGAGGTAGCCATGAACGTTCAGCTGCCGGCACGCTTGGACAAGGCTGCGTTCCTCGACTGGGTGGAACGCCAAGACGGCCGCTTCGAGCTTGTGAAAGGGCGCGTCGTCATGATGGTGGGGGGATCGCGCAACCACGGCCTCATTGCGGGCAACCTGTTTCTTGCACTGAGCCATCGGCTTGATCGGAAACAGTGGTCGGTGATCGCCGAATTCGGCCTCGATGCCGAAGCGGAGACGCTTCGATATCCGGACATCGTGGTCGATCGAGCCGGTGGCCCCGGCGGAGACCGCACGGCAACCGCGCCTGTTCTTCTCGTCGAGGTGCTCTCGCCATCGACAGCCGGGATCGATCTCGGCGACAAAGCCGCCGAGTATCTGCGGCTGGCTGGGCTCGCGGCTTATCTGGTGTTTTCACAGGACGAGGTGAAAGCATGGACGTGGGTGCGGTCGGAGCGCGGTGAATTCTCAGCCGGCCCCGGAATCCTCCAGGGCCGCGAGGCCGTCGTCACGATCGCGGCGCTTGGCATCGAATTGTCTCTGTCGGAAGTCTACGCCGAAGTTGAAGTCAGCTGACGTACACTGACGTCGAAGAGCAGGCTTCATTCCACGCCTTCCGCCGGCGAGCGACTTTGTGCGTTCGGAAAGCGACAAATTCGCCAAGGTCGCCAACATCAGGACCGAAAATCAGCGCCGCTTCGGCGTGGGCCTGGTTTCGACGGCGTGCTTTGCGGCGATCACCTCCGGCCGTTTTTCCCAAGCTTCGTGCGGCATCGTCACGCCGCCGATCATGAACGTCGATCCCTCGGGACCGACCTTCGCCGGCCCGAGCACATTCCCGATCTGGTCGAAACGCGATTGCACGGGGTCCCATTCCTTGATGACGACCGTACGTCCGTCCTTCGAGAAGAGCGCGCGGTGTGTATCCCGGGGATAGGGCGGCACCTCGACCTTGGGAACGAGCGCCTCGCGCCAGGCCTGAGCCACGCCACGGGCGATCGCATAGCAGCCGTCGACGACCGGAGCGAACTCCGGATACGCTTCGACCTTGTCGCTCAATTCCTTCCCGATGACGGGCTCCATCTCCCGGAGGCGGGCTTCGAGATCGTCCAGGTGCGCCGGCGTCAGCCCGGACAGCACGGCGGCGACCTCTTCCGGCTCCGCAGTCGCCACGCATGCGAGGTCGAAGACGTCGCGCGTCTGGAAGGTCCTCCCGCGGTACATGACCTTCTTCGCGACGATCTCCCGCGGACGCTCGACGATCACCTTTCTCCCGCCCAGTTCGACCTCTTCGACCGCGTGTTCCGTGAGGATCGGCGCGGCGGCGATGATGTCGATCTCCTGCATGCCGATCATCAGCTTCACGGCCGCAGCCTCTTCACCGTAGTCGGGGAAGAGGTCGGCCGCGGCGGCGTTGAAGCGCGGCGAACACCAGCGGACCAGTTGCGCGTCGGTCACGAACAGGTCGAGGTCACGGCTCTTGCGATGCCTGTACCTGCGGAGCAGCATCGAACCGCCGCCGACGTGGATCGGAAACGCGACCTGCCGCTCGCGCACCACCTCGTCGATGACACGGAAGCAGGGAGCGAGAAGCCCTTTCCATGCATCGTTGTGGGGACCGTCCTCAACGGGATAGGGCATGGAGGTGCTCGTCGAGATCGGGGCGATGCAGCGCCAGCTCCGCAGCGTTCCTGCGCAGGAAGCCGCGTACGGTTTCCGCGTCGATCGCGTGCCGGTCGAAGAACGACAGCAGCCGGTTGAGCGGAACCTCGCCGAGAAATCTTTCGAAATGCCCGCGGTATCCGCTCGGAATACGGCCGCTGCGGATGCCGGCTGCGAGTTGCTCCGCATCGATCTGCCTGGCGAAGGGCACATTCACGCTGGTGATGATCAACCGGTCGCGGTCGGATTGGGACAGAGCCGGCCGCGCCGATTGCTGCGCGCACAGCGCCCGGACCTTCGCGACGACCGCATCGACGTCGATCGGCCGTTGCGCGGCTGCCGATTTCGGACGCGCGCGCGCCGCCTTTCGCAGGCGCGCCGCAAGGCGCAGGATCGCCTGCCTGCCTTGCGGAGGCACGAGCGTCTCCACCGTCACGAGGCCGGCCCCTGCTCCGCTCGTCAGATACCGATGCTGCCGGTGCCTCTTCGCCATGCCGCAGATATAACGTCTCCCGGAGACGCTTGCCAGCATCGACGGAAAATATAAATAATATCAAACATATACATGCAAGGCAGCGAGGCAAATCCATTGCGCCGATCGGCCGCAACGCCCGGCATAAAGGCATTCAAGAGGCGCGCCTTCCCGCTCGCATGCGGCCGGTAAGCATCATGGTGCGCAGCTCACGGGCGGCCCGCTCGCATGGCACACCTCGCCATAGACGCGCGCCATGATCTGGGCCCGCCCGGTCCGGAGATGGCGCTTCTCCTGATACGCCCGGAACGCCGTCACGCAGTCTCCGTTGCTTCGATCGGGCTGGTCGGCGAGGCACATCGCGTCTTCGATCAACATGTTGCCGCCCTGCCCGACGCGTCGCTTGACGGAGAACGCGGCGCCATGTTGCAGTATCTGAAATTTCAGATTTCAGACCCCCGGGGCGGGCGTGGCGAGCATCATCACCGACAGCATCACCGATCAGGTGCACCGGTTTCTGGAGCGCGAGATCGCGGCCGGCAATATCCATCCGGGCGCGCGGATCGTCGAGGAGGAGATCGCGCGGCAGCTCGGCATCAGCAAGACGCCGCTGCGGCTGGCGCTGCATCAGCTCAAGCAGGAGAAGATCGTCAAGATCGAGTCGCGGCGCGGCATCTATCTCGCGATCCCGACGCTGAAAGAATTTCTCGAGCTGATCGAGATGCGCGAGGTCCTCGAGGGGCTCGCCGCGCGGCGCGCCGCCCTGCAGGCGGATCGCCGCTTCGTTTCGCAGATGAACGCCTGCTTCGCCGGCTTCACCAAGACCAACGTCAACCAGATCGGCGGCAAGGGCAAATACGCCGCGGCGGATCATCGCTTCCACCGCCTGCTGGTACAGGCCTCCGGAAGCGAAGAGCTCGTGGCCAACGTCAGCGTCATCAACATCCGGCTGCACATGAACCGGCTGCGGCGCAGCTTCTCCAGGTCGAGAGACCTGCGCCCGCTCCATCAGGAGCATGTCGACATCATCGCCGCCATCACCGCGGGCGACGCGGAGAGCGCCGAGACCCTGGTCCGCCGCCACATCCGCAACGCGCCGTGGGAGCAGATCATCGAGGGCGGGGGCATCGTCGCGGAATCGCCTTCCCGCCAGTCCGACAAGGTTGCGTAGCCGACCATGGCCGTCGAGACCGCTCGCTCAACGATGGACCAGGCGGCCGCGGGCGCAGCGGCTGTCGCCGAACTGGCGAGGATTGCGCGGCACCGCCGCCTGGGCATCGCACTGCTTGCCTCCAGCGCCGGATTGCTGACGGCCGGCGATGCCATCGCAAAATGGCTGACAGCCACCTATCCGATCGGCGAGATCATTTTCGTGCGCGGCCTGATCGTCCTCGCCCTGCTGGTGCTGTGGTTTCTGCCGCGCGGCCGGCTGCCGGACCTGCTGCCACGGCGTCTCGTGGGCCAACTGGCGCGGGCGCTGTCGTTCGTGGCGGCGACGTTCCTGATGATCTGGAGCCTCAGCCTGCTGCCGCTTGCCACGGTGACGGCGATCACGTTTGCCGCCCCCATCATCACCACCGCGATCGCGCCGTGGCTGCTCGGCGAATCCGCCGGCTGGCGGCGCTGGCTCGCCGTTCTGGCCGGATTCGCCGGGGTCCTGCTGATCGTCTCTCCGTTCGGCGGACACTGGAGCTGGACGCTGCTGATTCCGCTCGGGGCGGCGGCCGCCCAGTCGCTGCGCGACATCTCCACACGACACCTGGTGGGCACCGAAACCAATGCGTCGGTGGTGTTCGTCACCATGACGGCGACCGTGATCGCGGGCGCGCTGACCGCGCCGCTCGGCGCCATCGATCCGCAAGCGTGGCGATGGACCATGCCATCGGCATGGGACGCCGCGCTGCTCTTCTGCTTCGGCACGGCGACGTGCGCGGCCTACCTGATGCAGGTGGCGGCGCTGCGGGCGGCCGAGGCGGCGTTCCTGGCGCCTTTCAAGTACGTGACGGTCCTGTGGGCGATCGCGATCGGATTTATCATCTGGGGACACGTCCCCGGCGCGGCCGTCCTGCTCGGATCGCTGATCATCGCCGGCAGCGGGATGTTCATCTGGTGGCGGGAGACCGGCATGCGTTCGCTGCACGCATGACGGGGCGGCGCGGCACGCGCCGTGCATGGAAATCAGCAAGAGGAGTGACGAGAGTGACAGTTGTGCGCGAGGGCAAGCAGCCGGAAGGGCTGATGACACGGGTCCTGGGTGGCCAGCAACTCTACTGGCACGTGCTGTCAATCACCGGCGGCAAGCGGCAGATCTTCGTTTCGGGCCAGGTGCCGCGCGACAAGAACGGCAATGTCGTCGGCAAGGGCGACATGGCCGCGCAGATCGAGCGCGTGGGCGAGAACATCAAGATGTGCCTCGAAGCGGCCGGTGCGACGCTCGACGACCTCGTCAAGATCACCTCGTTCACAACCGACATCGATGAATTCTTCAAGCACTCCGCGGTCCGCAACCGCTATTTCGGCAAGGCGCTGCCGGCGAGCACCGCCGTCGAGGTGCGGCGGTTGGCGCATCCGGACTGGATGATCGAGATCGAGGCAACTGCAATCGTTTGATCGGTGCAAACGGATGAGGTGACGTCATGAACACGCTGGCAAAGCTCTACCGCTTCGCGACCTGCTTGGTGGCCTGGTTCGTAACTTGCGCCGGAGCCGGCGTGCTGGCCCTCGCGTTCACGGCGTCGCAGGCATCGTCGCAATCCTATCCGGAGCGGCCGATCCGGATGATCGTGCCATTCGCGCCGGGAGGCGCGACCGACTTCTTTGCCCGCATCGTGCAGCCGAAGATGCAGGAGCTGCTGGGGCAGCCGGTCGTGGTCGAAAACCGTGCCGGCGCGGCGGGCAATGTCGGCATGGAGATGGCGGCGACGTCGCCGCCGGACGGTACCGTGATCTTCATGGGCGACGTCGGCACGCTGGCGATCAATGCGTCGATCTTCAAGGACATGAGGATCGTCCCCACCCGCGATCTTATTCCGGTGTCGATCATCGCCGACACGCCGTCGCTGCTGGTGGCCAATCCGAACTTTCCGCCGAACACCGTCGCCGAGCTGGTGGCCTATCTCAAGGAGCGGCCCGGCAAGGTGAGCTTCGCATCGCAGGGCAGCGGCAGCCTGAACCGCCTGGTGATGGAGCTGTTTGCCGAAAAGTCGGGCGTGAAGATCAACCACGTTCCCTACAAGGGCGGTTCGGGTCCGGCCTCCGCCGACGTGATGGGCGGTCATGTGCCCTTCATGTACGCGACCATCGTGTCGACGCTGAACCACGTGCGCGGCAACCGCATGAAGGCGCTCGGCGTCACCACCAAGGTCAGGCATCCGTCACTTCCCAATCTGCCGACGCTGGTCGAATCCGGCTTCCCCGAGCTCGTCGTCAGCTCGTGGCAGGGAATTTTCGTGCCGGCCCGGACGCCCGATGCCGTGGTGGAAAAGCTCCACGACGTGATGCGCAAGGTGATGTCCGACGACGAGGTGAAACGCCGCGTGGCCGACGGAGGTTCGCTCGCGGTGCCGAGCGCAACGACCGGGGAGGCCCGGAGCTTCGTGTCGAGCGAAGCCGACCGCTGGTCGGCGGTCGCCAAGGCGGTCGGCGCCACCGCCGATTGATGGAACGGAAAGGGTGATTTGAACGATGAGTGCTGGTCGCGCTGTTACGCCGCTGTTGCCGGTCAAGGTGGGCAAGGCCGGCATCCCTTATGCGCAGGGGATGGCGGCCGGGCCCTGGGTGTTCGCGACCGGACACATGGCTCAATCCTTGGCGCAGTCCTATCCGGGCGGGCTCGATGCCGCGGTCGAGAGCGCCGGGCTGCCGCACGGCGGACTGCCGAAGAACCAGAAGGAAGCCGATCTCGTCTTCTCGCGGATCGAAGCCGTGCTGCGCGAGGCCGGGACCGGTCTCGGCAACATCGTGCGGGTCGACCAGTACTATCCGACCCACACGGCGGTCGATCACTACCACGTCGTCCGGCACAAACGGCTGCCGACGGTGCCGCCGAGCACGTCGATGCTGGTCGACGCGCTTTCCGTGCCCGGCGCGCAGATGAACGTCCAGGCCATTGCCGTACTGCCCGGCGCCGGCCGCGACCCGACGCCGCTGCGCAGCGCGGCCATGGCCTCGCATCCGACATCCGGCTATCCGCCGGCGCTGGCGTCGGGCGACTACGTGTTCATCGCCGGCATGACGCCCGGAGCCAAGCCGGGCGAGCCGGCGCGCGACGGGCTTGCGGAGGCCGCGCAGATGCCGCCGGGCAATCTGTGGCGCAGCACGCCGATCAGGCTGCAGACGCAATACATCATCGAGCAGAAGATCATCCCCGCGCTCGAGCTCGCCGGCGCGTCGGCGAAAAGCGTATGCAAGGCGCAGGTCTATCTGGTTCATCCGGAGGACTACGCGCCGTTCCTGCAGGTCTGGCATCGGTATTTCGCGGAAAGCCCCGCGGCGATTTCGATCATCCCGGTTTCGAATCCGGGAGTCGGGCAGTTTCATTCCCGGCTCGAGATCAATGTGCTGGCGCTCAAGGAGGCGGGGTCGACGCGCAAGCGGCTGGTCGGCCGCGACGTCTTCATGGGTTACGCCGGCGTGCCGGGTGCGGTGCAGGCCGGCGATCTGCTGCTCCTGTCCGGCCTGATGGCGGTCGACGAGAGCGGCGTGGTCGCCGACGCGCGCCCGGATCCCGGCCAGCCGTACCTCGTGTCGCCGGTCAAGGCGCAAATGCGCGAGATGCTCCAGCGCGCGCAGAGCATCTGCGCGCAGGCGGGCACCTCACTCGACAACATCGTTCGCATCCAGCACTTCCACACCGATCTCGGCGAGCTCTTGCCCGCGCTCGAGGTCTGGCAGGAATTCCTGCCGAGCCGGCCGCTGCCGTTCACGGCCGTCGGCGTGCCCCGGCACATGCCTGCGCCGGGCGTTTCGGTTCTTCTCGACCTCTGGGTTTATGCGCCCCAAGAAAAGTCCCGAGAAAAGTCCCAAGCAAAATGAAGTTCAGCCGTCGATCCATCTGCGTTGCCGGGCCAATGGAGCAAGCACCATGATCATTCGCCGTGAACTGCCGTCCGTCCTGCTGGGTCTCGCGCTTCTCCTTGCGCTTCTTGCCGGGGCGATGCCTTCGGCCCGAGCCGCCGAGGATCCGGCCAAGTACCCAAGCCAGCCGCTGCGCTTCGTCGTGCCGTTCGCGCCCGGAGGAACCACGGACTTCGTGGCGCGCATCGTCCAGCCGAAGCTGCAGGAGAGGCTCGGCAAGCCCGTGGTGGTGGAGAACCGCCCCGGTGCCGCCGGAAACATCGCGATGGAGATGGTCGCAAAGGCCGCGCCGGACGGCTACACGATCATGCTCGGCGACGTCGGCAGCATCACGATCAACGCGGCGCTTTACCCCGATCTGAAGGTGAAGCCGGTGACGGATTTCATGCCGGTTTCCGTCATCACCCATACGCCTTCGCTGCTCGTGGTCGGGCCGACGTTTGCGCCGAAGACCGTGCAGGGGGTGGTGGCCTACGTGAAGGAGCGGCCGGGCAAGGTCAGCTTCGCTTCGCAGGGCGCCGGCAGCCAGAACCGCCTCGCCATGGAGGTGTTCGCGGAGATGGCCGGCCTCAAGATGGTGCACGTCCCCTACAAGGGCGGCTCGGGTCCGGCGGCCGCCGACATCATGGGCGGGCACGTGCCGATGATGTTCGCCGGCCTGCCGCCGGTGGTGAACCATGTGCGGGGCGGACGCATGCGGGTCCTGGCGATGGCAACGAAGGAGCGGCACCCGGCGCTGCCGGACGTGCCGACATTCATCGAGGCCGGCTATCCGGACATGGTGATGAGCTCCTGGCAGGGCATCTTCGTGCCGGTCGCGACACCGAAGCCGCTCGTCGACAAGCTCCACGCCGCCGTCGCCGCGGTGATGGCCGATCCCGAGGTCAAGGCCAAGCTGCTGCAGGGCGGCCTCACCGGCGAGAGCCCGACGCCGGCCGACTCGATCAAGTTCATCGCCGCCGAAGAGAAGCGGTGGACGACCGTCGCCAAGGCGGTGGGAGCCACGGCCGACTGACGTCAGGCTTGCTGACGTAAGGCTTGGGTTTGCTGACGTAAGGTTTTGGGGGAGCATCGCCATGAACATTCGGATCTCGCAGGACCGGTTGTCGGGGCTGTTCTTTTGCGCGGTGGCGATCGCCGGGATCGTGCTGTCGTCACGGCTCGACCTCGGCACGCCGTCGCGAATGGCGGCGGGCTTCTTTCCGATGTGGCTCAGCGTCGTTCTGCTGGGTCTCGGCAGCGTGGTTCTGTTCCGATCCTTCATTCGGGAGGATGAACCGGTCGGGCAGGTCGAAGTCAGGCCGCTGATCGCGGTGCTGCTCGGCGTCGTCGTGTTCAGCGTTCTGGTCGAGAGATGGGGCTTCGCGCTCGCGGGCGTGCTGCTCATCGGTGTCAGCCGCTTCGCGGCCGGCCGCTACAAGCCGGTCGAGGTCGCCATTCTCGCCGCGGCGCTGGTCGGATTTTCGGCATTGATCTTCCTCTACGCGCTGAAGCTGCCGCTTCGCTTCCTGCCGGTCTGACGCCGGCGATGGACCTGCTCAATCACCTCGGCCTCGGTCTTGCGGTTGCGCTGCAGCCGCTCAACCTGGTCTACGCGCTCATCGGCACGATCCTCGGCACGGTGATCGGCGTGCTTCCCGGTGTCGGCCCCGTCGCGACGATATCGGTGCTGCTGCCCATCACCTTCGGTCTCAATCCGACCTCCGCCATCATCATGCTCGCCGGCATCTACTACGGTGCGCAGTACGGCGGCTCCACCACGGCGATCCTGGTCCGGCTGCCCGGCGAATCATCGTCGGTCGTGACGACGATCGACGGCTATCAGATGGCGCGGCAGGGACGGGCCGGTCTTGCGCTCGCCACCGCGGCGCTGTCGTCGTTCCTGGCCGGCACGATCGCGACCCTGGTCGTGGCGGTTGCCGCGCCGGCGCTGGCGCAGGTCGCGCTGGCCTTCGGCCCGGCGGACTACTGCGCGCTGATGGTCTTTGGCCTGGTCGGCGCCGTCATCCTGGCGCAAGGATCGATCGTCAAGGCGTTGTGCATGATCGTGCTCGGAATGCTGCTGAGCACCGTCGGCACCGACATGAACAACGGCACGTCGCGCTTTGTCTTCGGCGTGGCGCAGCTCACCGACGGTTTGGATTTCGCCGTGGTGGCCATGGGCATGTTCGGCCTCGGCGAGACGATTGCCAACATCGAGCGCAAGGACCAGGTGCGCCACGTGTTCGATCGCATTCGCGATCTGTGGCCGAAACCGCAGGACCTGAAAACGCTGCTGCCTCCGGCCTTGCGCGGCACCGTGCTCGGTTCCGCGCTCGGCGTGCTTCCCGGCGGCGGCCCGATCCTCGCTTCGTTCTCGGCCTACTCGCTCGAGAAGAAAATCTCCTCGACACCGGAGCGGTTCGGCAGCGGCGCTCTGGAGGGGGTCGCCGGGCCGGAAGCCGCGAACAATGCGGCGGCGCAGACCGCGTTCATCCCGATGCTGACGCTCGGCATTCCGGCCACCGGCACCATGGCGCTGATGATCGGCGCGCTGATGATGCAGGGGCTCGCCCCCGGGCCGCAGCTGATGTTCCAGCGCCCCGAGCTGTTCTGGGGCGTGATCGCCAGCATGTGGGTGGGCAACGCGATGCTGGTGATTCTCAATCTGCCGCTGATCGGAGTCTGGGTGAAGCTGCTCTCGGCGCCGTACCGGCTGCTCTATCCCAGCATCCTGCTGTTCTGCTGCATCGGGCTCTATGCGATCCACAACGACGCCGGCGACGTGCTGATCGGCGCGGTGTTCGGTTTCCTGGGATACATGTTCTATCGTCTCAACTGCGAGCTCGCGCCGCTGTTGCTGGGCTTCGTCCTCGGCCCGCTGATCGAGGAGAACCTCCGGCGCGCGCTGCTGATTTCACTCGGCGACCCGATCGTGTTCGTCGAGCGGCCGATCAGCCTCGCTTTCCTGATCATGACGGTCGTGCTCATCGCGGCCATGGCCGCCCCGGGTCTGCAGTCGCTGCGCCGCAAGGCGTTCCAGGAGTAGGCCCTTGGCGGATCGTAGAATCGCTGTTCACAAAATCGGAGGAAGCATGACGCGGCAGGTTGTTCGTGTGGAGGGCATCGTGCCCGTGGTCCGCGGTTATCCCGCCGCCGTCGTGGCCCATGGCCTGGTGTTCGTCAGCGGACTGCGCGGCGGCCGCTCGGACCTCGATCGCTCGTTTGCCTCGCTGCCGGCAGCGTTCCGTGCCAAGGGCTTTTCCGACTTTCCGATCGCCGATCAGGACGAAAGCGGCTTCGCCGCCGACGGATGGGGCGCCCACGAGAATCTCGATTCGGTCATCAAGGCCGCGGGCTCGGACGAGACGCAGGTGCTCCGCATTCACATCTGGATGCGGGACAAGCGGGTGTTTCCGGTCTACGAGCGCATCCGCATGGCATGGCAGGAGGTGCCGGCGCCGAGCAGTTGCCTCGGCGTGGCCGATGTGCCCGGCCGGTTCGGGCGTTCGATCGGGCTCGAGGCGCTCGCGGTCGTGCCCGGGCAGAACCCGCTGTTCCCGGGACGCACCACGACGCGAACCTTCGACAACAAGGATTTTCCGTCCGCCGGTTTCTATTCGCAGGCCGTGCGCTGCGGCCCGCTGGTGTTCCTGGCGGGTCACATTCCGATCGAGACGCGCAAGCCCGGCAATCCGGTCATCCTCGGCTTCGCGGACATTCCCGAGGAGGGACGCTTCCTTGCCACCGGCCGCAGCCATCCCGACAGCCGCCAGGGCCCGATCGCAGCCCAAACCTGGTTCACCTACGAGCGCATCAAGGACAATCTCGCCGCGCAAGGCCTGACGATGAAGGACATCAGGCACGTTGCCGTGATGCTCCAGGACATTCGCGACTTCGGCACGTTCCACCGCGTCCACTCGCACTTTTTCCCGGAGAACCCGCCGGCGCTGATCGTCTGCGGATTCAACGAGGTCGGTCACCGCGGCACCCTGATCGAGATCGAACCGCTGGCCGTCGATCCCAGGTCCAACCTTCCGGTCAGGGAATTCGACTGGCCCTGCCGCGCGCCGTTCGCCGGCCCGGCGGCGACCAGGCTCGGGCCGCTGACGTTCTTCGCAGGCGTGCCCGGTCTCGGCGCGGACGGCGGGCTCGTGCACCATTCCCGCGACCTCGGCGACGCGGTCGGCCGGCGGGTCGCCGCAGACCTCGAGCGGTTCGAGAAGGCCCCGGGCTTTGCGGCGCAATGCTGGGCCGCCTGGAGCCTGCTCAAAGCGATCGCGGATCGCGCCGCGATCCCGCTCGATCGCCTGACCAAGACCACGGTTTACCTGAAGAACGCCGCCGACGTCTGGATCTATGAGGAAATCCGCGAGGCTTTCCTGTCCGGCGTCGGCCGCGAGCTTCCGGCCGCGGAGTTTGTCGCGATCCACGGCCCCGGGCCTGTCGCCGGTGCCCAGGTCCAGATCGAGGCGACGGCCGCGGACTGACGTCGGGGCGGGCGGCCCCCTGCGAGGCGCCGGCCGGGGCGGTCTACAACGCCCGGAACATCACCAGCACATCGACAAGGCCAGGCCGCGGGTCGTCGAAGGCGCGCGGCAGGCGGCCCCGCGCCGGTACGCATGGCATCGATCCCGGTGATCCTCGGCGGCCTTTCCCGTTCGCGTGCGAGATACCTATCTTGACGGCAGGTGCAGCGCCCCAGGCAAATGACCGTGGGAGATAGGCTCATGAACGCGCCCGACAAGGATTTCGCGCTGGCGGGGAGTCTCGAGGAGCTGAAGGCGAAGGGACGGCTCGTTGTGCGCGGTGGCCATCGCCCCATCCTCGTCATCTACGATCGCGGGCGCGTCTGCGCCCTCGACAATCGTTGCCCGCATATGGGCTTCCCGCTCGAGCGCGGTAGTGTCGAGGACGGCATCCTGACCTGTCATTGGCACCATGCCCGCTTCGATCTCGAAAGCGGCTGCACCTTCGACCTGTGGGCGGACGATGTACCGATCTGCCCGGTCGAGGTGCGGGGCGGCGACGTCTGGGTGAAGACCACATTCGGTCATTCCGATCCCGCCGCACAGTGGCGCCGGCGGCTTGCGGACGGGCTCGCACACAACCTCAGCCTTGTCATCGCCAAGGCGGTGCACGGTCAGATCGCCGCCGACATCCCGCGCTCCGATATCGTGCGGCAGGTGGCGTTGTTCGGCACGCAGAGCCGCGACGGCTGGGGCGTGGGACTGACGATCCTCACGGCGCTCGCCAATATCCTGCCGCTGCTGCCGGAGGACGAAGCCTATCTCGCCCTGTTCCATGGCGCGCGCCGCGTGGCGGCCGACTGCGACGGCGAGGCGGCACGGCGGGACCGTGCGCCGCTCGGGAGCCGGCCGGAGCCGGCCACGCTCAAGCACTGGCTCCAACGCTGGACCAAGGTACGCCATCGCGAGGCCGCCGAGCGCACCGTGCTCACTGCGATTTCGACCGGTCTTTCGCCGGTTGTGCTCGCCGATACCCTCCTTGCGGCAGAAACCGAGCGGGCGTTTGCCGACACCGGACATTCGCTCGACTTCATCAACAAGGCGTTCGAGTGCCTCGACGTCATCGGCTCCGAGCACGCAGCGGCTCTGCTGCCGACCGTCGTCGGCCAGATGGTGGCGGCCCGCGGCGCCGAAGAATCGACAGCCTGGCGTCAGCCCATCGATCTCGTCGCTATCTGCGAGGACGCGACGAATCAATTGCCGGAACTGTTCGCTGCCGGCCAAGGGATGCGTGGCTGGTCGGATCACGCCGCGCTCGCGCGAGAACTGCTCGGCGACGATCCGACCGAGATCGTCGACGCGCTCAAGGCGGCGATCCGTGCAGGCGCGGCTCCTGCCGACCTCGGCCGATCGCTGGCCTACGCCGCGGCGCTCCGGGTGGCGCGCTTCGGCAATGCGAACGAGCACGCCGACTGGGAGACGGCGCATCACGTGTTCACTTACGCCAACGCGGTCGACCAGATGCTCAAACGGATCGGGACAGCCAATACCGGCAGCCACGTCGCAGCGGTACGCGGCGTGCTGCACGGAGCGATGGCGCTCTACCTTGCCCGGTATCTCAATGTGCCGCCGGCCCGCATCCCGGGCGAGGGCGTCGATGAGCTCGACGACCTGCCGACCGACGCTGAGGCGATCGGTGCCGCACTGCTCGATGCCTTCGACCGGCAGCGACAGGTCGATCTCGCGGCGAAGCTCGTGGCGCGTCATCTCACGCTCGGGCATTCGCCGCAGGCATTGATCGCCACGCTGGCGCGGGCGGTGTTGCGGGAGGATGCCGGGTTCCATGCCTATCAGATGCTGGAGGCGGGAGTTAAGCAATTCGCCGCGTGGGGCGACACCGACGAGGGCCGGCACATCCTGATTGCGGTTGCCCGCTATCTCGCGGCCCATTCGCCAACTGAACGCGCAGCGCTGCAGACGGCGGACATCGCCCGGCGGCTGATGCGGGGCGGCGAGCTACATCACGGAACTGGAGCGTCGTGACGATGCATGCCGAGGCGTGCGTGTTCGCGCAGAAGCTACGACGGCTTGCGATTTCAATATATCGTTCAATCGATCTCGCCGAGACGAATCGAAAAGCCGGGCAGCGCAGGCGTCGTGAGCGCGTCCTGCGGGCCGCGTTCCATCATGGAGGACCAGCCGTCGCCGCTCGGACCGGTATGGATTCACGTCGAGCGGGTGTTGGCGTCGATGACCCAGAATTCTTTCACGCGGTGACGCGCATAGAGACGCGCCTTGAGCCCCTTGTCATAGGCGAGGCTCGACGCCGCAATCTCGATAACCGGATGGGCCTCACCGGGGTCGAGCTGCGCGAACGTCGTCGATTTCCTGAAGACTTCCTTGGAGAAAACGGCAACATCCGGCTCGAGCATGGTCCTGTCAGCCAGGCGCAGCGTTGCTTCAACGCCAATTGTCAAATCGTCGGAAAGCGCGCGAGAAATCGCAACCGTAAGCGCCGATTTGATGCGCTCATGCGCGATACCCTTGGCCGCCTTCATCACGATTTCCCCCTCGACCAGCTCGAACTTCTCGTCCTCATGGATGACACCAGCCTCGATCATGCGGCTGACATCCTCGACGGTGAACGCCCTCCGGGGGAAGCCTTCGGCAGCTCTGGTGACGGCAACGTTCATCGCATCGACCATGTTGTGACGATGGAATATAGCAGTTGCCCCCGACCGGCGCGACGGCGACCTCTACGACACGACCACCCATTCGCCACCCCGGTCGACGAAGATGGGTCCACTCCCGCGCCGTGCCGAGGCCCTATGTGCACGCTGGAACTGGAGGATTCGAACTCCTGACCTCATTCGTTGCCCCGTGGCGCTGATGCGCGCATGAGCGTGATGACCCGCGGAGACAGTGCGGAGAGACGCTGGCAGAATGGCGGCCGAGTTCACCAGCCCGGCAGATCGCCGCAGCCGGCAGAGGAGCGCGATGAAACGTTACGATCCCATGACGCCGCCCCATGCGGAACAATGGCAGGCCATCGACGAGCAGGAGCAAATTCGACTTGTCGAGGATTATCACCGGCGGGCACGCATTCGCCTGCCGAACAGGAAGGTGCATGCGATATTCCACGTTGTGGTGGAGAACCAAATCGCACTCGGCGACGAGACGCCTGTGAAGCGCACGGTGCAACGCCTCATGGCTGAAGGTCTCGACCGACACGACGCCATTCATGCCGTGGGATCGGTGCTTGCCGCGTACATCCACGATCGTTGGCACGGCCCCGAACCCAGTCCTGGCGAGGACCCGAACAGGGCGTACTACGATGAGCTCGAGAGGCTGACGGCCGAGGAGTGGCTGCGCTCGGGCTGACCCGCCCACGCTCCCCTGCGCGGGGCGAGCGAAGCGACGCCGTCCTTCGGACGGCTATGGGCGCCGCGGCCGTTGTGGCTATAACGCCCGGAACATCACCAGCGCATCGACAAAGCCGAGCCGCGGGTGCTGGAAAGCAAGCGGCAGGCGGCCCACGGTCTCGAAGCCGAGACTTTGCCAGAGACGCACGGCGCGCTCGTTGGTGGACACCACGAAGTTGAACTGCATGGCCTTGAAGCCGTGGCTGCGCGCGTGTCCCAGCGAATGCTCGCACATGCGCCGCGCGACGCCTTTGCCGGTCTGACCCGGCGCAGTGATGTAGCCGCAATTGCAGACGTGCGCGCCGCCGCCGTGCTGATTGGCTCGGATATAGTAGGTGCCGACGATCTCGCCGCCCTCCTCCGCGACGAACGTTTCGCGGTCCGGCCCGCACCAGTAGGCGATGGCACAGGCCTCGCTCATGTCGCGCGGCAGCGTGTAGGTCTCGCCCGAGCGGATCACCTGCTTGATGATGCGCCAGATAGCCGTTTGATCGTTCGGTGTCGCAGGACGGATCAGCATGCTCATCGGCTCACCAGCGTGATGCCGATGCAGACCAGCGCAGCGGCAAGCCCCTTGGAGATCAATTCGCGCGCCGACAAGCTCTCGTGGGCGACCCTGGGAAAACACAGCGACAGGAAAACACCGATGGCGAACACGAACAAGGTCGTGGTCGAGCCGACCGCCTGCACGATCGAAAGCGGCGCGAAGATCAGCGCATAGCGGGTGGCGAGGCCGCCGCCGAGATTGATCAGCTCGTTCGAGGCGTTGATCGCGATCAGGGCCTTGCCGTTGCTGCGCACCAGGTGGAGGAACTGCGCGCGGTAGCTGGCGATGCAGAGAAACACCACGCCGAACACCGCCTCGCCGGCGAACATCCAGAACGTCGTCGCCCAGAACTCGTCCTTGACGGCGAAGGCTTTGAAGATCAACGTCGAGAGCGACATGATGAAGCCGCAGGTGAGCATCAGCCCGGCGAGCTGCCAGCGGACCTTCTCGCGCGAGCGGCGGCCGACGATCGACACCGACAGCACGCCGAAGACGATGAGCAGGCCGCCGACGAGCTGCATGCCGGTCAGCGTTTCGCCAAGGACCAGATAGGCGAGCACATAACCGAACATCGGCGACGACTGGAAGAACGGGCTGACGACCGAGGCGTCGTGGCCCTGCAGCGCCTTGAGATAAAAGGTGATGCCAGCCATGTAGAGGATGCCGGACAGCGACATCAACGCCATGCTGAGCGTATCGCGCTGGAACACGCCCGGATCGAAGTAGGCAATGACCGGCATCACCGCGAGGCCCATCAGCGCGGTGAACAGCAGCAGCACGATGACGTCGGAGTCCTTGAAGTAGCGCTCGACCAGGTACTTGTCCAAGTGCGTCGAGATCGCCCACAGGATCGGACCGCACAGCGCGAAGGCCAGCCAGCTCATGCAGTCCCGGAGCCCGCGGTCAGACCATGTCGATGTCGACCGGCACGCCGAGGCGAACCTGCCCGTCGTACACGGCCGCGCGATTCCAGGTGATCGACACGTGGGATGTCCCCGCGGTGACGTCGCGCAGGATCTCCTGCAGCGGATTGCTCAGCTGCAGCGCCGTGCCGCCGGCGGCTTCGAAGATCAGCTTCACGGCGGAATGGGCGAGCCGCGCGGTGTAGGACGCGTTGCGCCGCGAGCGGGTGATGTCGAGCGGGGTGATCTCGGCGCCGGACGCGACCAGCCGAATGTTGCTCTCGATGGTGTGCTCGCCCATCAGCGCCGCGGCATCGGCCAGCGCCGAGGCCTCGGCCACCATCAACTGGATGCTTTCCAGGTCGGCGACGCGCTGGCCGCGCGAACGGCGCTCGCGGTTGAACTCGACCAGCTCGGCCACCGAGCGCTCGGCGAGGCCGACCACCACCGAGCTCAGCGAGAACAGCGCCAGCATGTGGCGCGGCGTGCGGAACAGCGGATTGTCGGCATGAACCTTGCCGCCCGGCGCGGTGCCGCGCTTGAGGTCGCGCAGGCTGACGCCGCGCGGCGCGGGCACCATCACGTCCTTGCAGGTGACCGACTTGCTGCCGGTGCCGGCGAGGCCCATGACATGCCAGTCGTCGATGATCTCGACCGCACCGATCGGCAACAGAAACATCCAGGGCTCGGGCGCACCGCTGCCCTTGAGCATCGCGCCGAGCAGAATCCATTGGGCGTGATCGACACCGCTGGCAAAGCCCCAGCGGCCGCTCAGCCGGAAGCCGCCGCCGTCCACCCGCTCGGCGGTGCCGTTCGGCGCCACGCTCGCCGAGGCCACAGCATATGGGTTTCCGTCCCACATCTCGTGCTGCGCCTCGAGCGGGAAGTTGCCGACGATCCAGCTGTGCTCGCCATGAACGGCGGCGACCCAGGCCGACGAGCCGCAGCCCTGCGCCAGAACGCGCAGCATCTTCGAGAACACGTGGTAGTTCGAGTTGGCGCCGCCGAACATGGCGGGTTGCAGGCAGCGCGTCAGCCCGAGCCGCTGGTAGTCGGCGATGGTCTCGCTGGGAAGCTGCCGCGCGGCATTGGTCTGCGCGGCCCGCTGGCGCAGCGCCGGAACGAGCGTGCGGGCGCGCTCGATGAGGACTTCGGCGTTATGGGCGTCGGAAATTTTCGTGGTGACGTTCATGTGGCGCACCATAACCGAACCCGGTTCAACAGGTCACGGCCCCCTTTGCGGGCCTGCATTCGCGCGCAGACCTCGCCCGTCATCCTGAGGCGCCCGCCGAAGGCGGGCCTCGAAGGATGAACGGCCCGGATTCTCTGCGCCGTCGGTGGCCGTCGCCCCCGGATCAAGTCCGGGGCAGGCTCTTCGAGAACCGCGCCATAGCGCGTCGAAGACGCGCGTGAACGCGCTGATGGCGCGGTCGCCTCAGGGTGACGGATCGGGGTTTGAACGTGCCGCCCGGATCAACTCCCAAACCTTGGGCGGCGAGAGTGGCAGCACGCGCGGCTCGACGCCGAGCGCATTGGCGACGGCATTCGCGATGACGCCGCCGACCGGGATGATGCCGCCCTCGCCTGCGCCCTTGGCGCCGAGCGGATTGTGGGGCGCGGGTTTCGCCTCCATCGCATGCGCGCGGATCACCGGGAAATCGCCCGCGGTCGGCAGCAGATAGTCGGCCAAGGAACCTGCGAGAAACTGGCCGTCGGCGTCGTAGACGAGATTTTCCAGGAGCGCGCCGCCGAGCCCCTGCACGATCGCGCCGACGGTCTGGCCGTGCAGCGTCAGCGGATTGATGATGCGGCCGACATCCTCCACCGCCATGTAGTCGATGAGCGCGACATGGCCGGTGCCGGGATCGACCGCGACATGGGCGGCGTGGGCGCCGTAGCTGTAGGTGCGCTTGCTGCTCGCGTAGGTGCCTTCGGAGCTGACGCCGTCGGCGGCGAGCACCGCGAGCGCAACCGATGCGCGGCCGGGGCCGACGGCATTGTCGCCGTCGATGGTGATTTCACCTGGACCGCAGCCGAGACGCGTCGCGGCGGCGGCGCGGATCGCGTCCTTCAAAAAGCCCGCGGCCTGCACGATGGCCGAGCCGCCCATGACGATCGAGCGCGACGAATAGGAACCGTAGCCCTGCTTCACGTAGGTGGTGGAGCCGTGCTGCACGCGGTTGATGCGCGCCATCGGCATGTCGAGCGCGTCGGCGGCGATCTGCGCGAACACGGTCTCGACGCCCTGCCCGACCGACGACGAACCGACGTAAAGCGACACCGAGCCGTCGGTCTCCAGCACCATGCGCACGTTCTCGCGCGGGCCCGAACCGCCACCTTCGAGATAGCAGCCGACGGCGATGCCGTGGCGGCGGCCGTCGATCAATCGGCCTTGCAGCTTCGACTTTTCCGCCCAGCCGAAGTCGGTCAGGCAGCGGTCGAGCGTCATGCGGTAGTCGCCGCTGTCGGTCTCGCTGCCTTGGTCGAGCGGCTGCACGGTCGGCAGCGGCCACGGCATCTCGTGCTCGGCGACGAGGTTTCTGCGGCGGAATTCGACGCGATCGATGCCGAGATCGTTCGCCGCCATATCGAACAGCCGCTCGCGGTAAAAGTCCGCCTCGAAACGCCCCGGTCCGCGATAGGTGCCGGACGGGGTCTTGTTGGTGAGCAGGAGCTCCATCTCGAAATGCATGCTCGGCACGCGATAAGGGCCGGACAGCACCTGCGCGGTGTTGCGCGCCGCGGTCACGCCGTTGGTGCGGATATAGGCGCCGAGATCGGCCGCGCCGCGCCCGCGCAGCGCGAGGATGGTGCCGTCGCGGGCGCAGGCGATCTCCAGCTCGCATTCGGAATCGCGTGCGTGGTTGGAGGCGATCAGATGCTCGCGCCGGTCCTCGACCCATTTCACCGGACGGTTGATGTGCCTTGCCGCAAACGGAATCAGGAAATCCTCCGGGTAGAACTCGCCGCGCACGCCGAACCCGCCGCCGACATCGGCCTCGATCATGGTGACCGCGGTCTCCTCGAGGCCCATCTGCTTGGCGAGGATGCGGCGGTTGTGAAACGGCACCTTGGTGATGCCGGAGACGGTCATGTGCCCCCTGGCCGCGTCCCATTCGGCGAGCAGGCCGCGCGTCTCCATGGTCACGGCGGTGAAGCGCTGCACCGCAAAGCGCTCGCGGCGGGTGTAGGGCGCGTTGCCGAATGCGGCCTCGGCATCGCCCTTGACGGCGGACAACGTGATGATCCGGTTGCTGCCGCTCGCCGCGAACAGAACGCTCTTGCCGTCCCGCGCCGCGGCGCGGTCCGCGACCGGCGGCAGCGCCGCGATGTCGAGCTCGATCAGCTCCAGGGCATCCTCGGCCAGCGCCTGGGTGTCAGCCACGACAACGGCGACCGGCTCGCCGACGTAGCGCACTTTATCCTTGGCGATGACCGGCTGCTGAAACGGCTTGAACTCCGGCAACAGCTCCTGCCGCATGGTGATGACCGGGATATCGCCGATGTCGGCCGCGGTGATGACGGCATGCACGCCGGCAAGCTTGCGCGCGGCAGAGGCATCGATCGAGCGGATGCGGCCGTGCGGCACCGCGCTGCGCAGGATCGCCGCATGCAGCGCGTTCGGGCTCGGCACGTCGTCGACATATTGCCCGCGGCCGCGCAGGAAGCGCAGGTCTTCCAGGCGCTCGACCGGGCTGCCGATGGGGCGGTTGGAGCTGTGGCTGTGATCCATCGGGGAATCCGCTTCTTTCGTTCGGCGAACCTATCTGACGGTGACCCTGTTGGGTACACTTCCCGCACGGCGACCTGACCTGATGTGGCGACCTGACGTGCATTGGAGGTTGATGGCGATGCGGCGACGATTCTGCTCTGTCGATCGAACGGCCATGGCGCTCATGCGAGTCGCGACCGCCGTGTTTGCCGTGGTGGCGGCGGCGCCAGGCTGGGCCGCCGACCTGCAGGTGACGGACGGCGACACGCTTGTTCTTGATGGCATCACCTACCGGCTCGAGGGCATCGAAGCACCGCAGACCGACCAGACCTGTCTTGACGACAAGGGAGCCACCTGGACCTGCGGGATCGAGGCCCGCGACCGGTTGCGGGACTACGCCGGCAAGGGCGAGGTCCGTTGCACGGACCGCGGGCCGGACGGCCTCTATGGCAAGAGGCGTATCGGCGAATGCCGGGTGGCGGGCGAGTCGATCAGCATCAGCCAGTGGCTGGTGCAGGAAGGCTGGGCCCTCAACGCGGGGGCAAGGTCGCGTTTCAAGTCCGACAGGGAAAGCGCAACCGTCAATCGCAAGGGGCTCTGGAAGGGGTGCTTCGTGTCACCCGAGGCGTTGCGACGGTTCACCATCAGCACAGCCAGCCTGCTGGGTGCCGCCTGTCCGCCGCCGAACAACTGGAAGATCCGGCAGACGCTGTTCCCGGACGCTCCGGCCATGCCGTCCGACTGTGCGATCAAAGGCAGGATGAATCTACGCTCCCAGGCCACCGGCTATCGAGGCATCTATCATTTGCCGAGCTGTCGCAGCTATGAGCGCACCAAAACTCCACACCGGTGGTTCTGCTCGGAACAGGAGGCGCTGGCCGAGGGCTACCGCAAGTCATTCACCTGCTGAAGTCATTCCGACGCGGCACGTCGGCGCCGGGCCCGGAATGACAGCGGAGTATGGGGCGGGCTACAGTGCCCGCCACAGAATGCCGGGAGTTGAAGCGGATGGCCTTGGAGTTCGGAGTTTTCGATCACGTCGACCGGAACGATCTGCCGCTCGCTGATTTCTACGAAGACCGGCTGAAGCTGATCGAGGCCTACGACCGCGCCGGCATCTACGGCTATCACTGCGCCGAGCATCACGCGACGCCGCTCGGCATGGCGCCCTCGCCCAGCGTCTATCTTTCGGCCATCGCCCAGCGCACCAGGCGTCTGCATTTCGGGCCGCTGGTCTATACGCTCGCGCTCTACCATCCGCTGCGGCTCGCGGAAGAGATCTGCATGCTCGACCAGGCGAGCCGCGGCCGCTTCCTGCTCGGCATCGGCAAGGGCATCTCGCCGATCGAAGTCGGCTACTACGGCGTCGACTACAAGAACGCCGACAAGATGTTCGCCGAGTCCTTCGCCGTCATCATGCAGGCACTGACGAAGAAGACGGTCGATTTCGAAGGCGCGTTCTTCAAGTTCAAGGACGTGCCGATGGAGATCTGGCCGCACCGGCAGCCGCATCCGCCGCTGTGGTACGGCGTGGTCAATCCGGACAGCGCCGAGCGCGCGGCCAAGGCCGGCATGAACTTCATCAGCAATGCGACGGCTGCGGCGGTGAAGGCCAAGGTCGCGCGCTACAAGGCGGCCTATCAGCCAAGGCCCGGCACCGATGCACCCAAGTTCGGCATCAACCGCTACATGGTGCTGGCCGAGACCGAGGAGAAGGCGCTGGAGACCGGGCGCCGCGCCTACAAGCGCTGGTGGTCGAGCTTCATGACGCTCTGGCACAAGCACGGCATCCCACCGACCAACGTGAGCTATCCGCCGGAGATCGACGGGCAGATGGCGGACGGCCGCGCCATCGTCGGCACGCCACAGAAGGCGCTGGAGCTCCTTCGCGCGCAGATGGCGGAGTCGGGCGCGAACTATCTGGTCTGCCGCTTCGCGTTCGGCGACCTGTCGCTGCCGGAGTCGACGCGCTCGCTGGAGCTGTTCCAGCGTCACGTGATGCCGGGGCTGCGCGAGAGCGTGGCGGTCGCGGCGGAATAGCGGTTAACCACCCGTTAACCACGGCAAATCCACAGTCCGGCGACGGCCGGATCGCTCCTGCCGATTCGGCCCGGGCGGCCCTGCATTCCGCCCGGTGTCGACACCACCCGTATCCCAGTCCGTCCAAGCGTGCATTCGCGTGCGTAGCGATGACGTCATGCTTTGCGGCGGACAGCCAGACACGGCGGGGGAATGGGTCTCAAGAGAAAGAGCGTCGGACGTTGGGCGATCGGCGCTTCGTTGCTTTTTTCCGGCGCAGCCGACGCAGCCGACATCCGGCCCATGGTCACCAAGGCGCAGGCGATGGCACAGGCGCGGCCGCTGCCACTGCCGCCAATCTACGACTGGAGCGGGCTCTACGCCGGCATCAACGGCGGCGCGGGCTTCGACACCTCCAACTTCGTCAACGACGGCAACGTGAAGATCAGGACGCGCGGCGCGCTGATCGGCGGCACCGCGGGCTACAACATTCAGCGCGGCCGGTGGGTGCTGGGCCTCGAAGGCGACCTCGACTGGACCGACGCCTCCGGCGGCACGCCATGCGGCGCGTTCTTCTGCGAAGCGAAGAACACCTGGCTCGGCACCTTGCGCGGCCGCGCCGGTTACGCGTCCGGCCGCTGGCTGCCTTACCTCACCGCAGGCGTCGCCACCGGCAATGTGGAAACCACGTCCACCAATCCCGCGCTGGCAAGCGGCAGCGAAACCAAGATCGGCTGGGCCGCGGGGCTCGGCGTCGAGCACGCCTTTACCCAAAACTGGTCGGCCAAGCTCGAATATCTCTATGTCTGCCTCGGCCGCATCGACGAGGGCTCGGCCTGCACCACCAGCGTGTTCGCGTCGAACGTCTCGATCAAGCAGAGCGTGGTCCGGCTCGGCATCAATTACAAATTCTCCGGCCCGGTGCTGCCATAGCGACGACGAAAGTCGGCTCCCCGCGCCCCACCGCCCCTGCAATAATGGCCGGCATCGATCCGGAATGATGAGAGCGGTCGGCGATGAACGACATCCGTAGCGTGATCGACTGGCTGGCAGATGGTGCAAGGTCCGCGCAGCTTTCGGAAGATGTTCTGACGGAGCTGTGCCGTCGCGTGGTCGACACCGGAATTCCGCTGTGGCGCGTCGCGGTGTTCGTCACCACGCTGCACCCGGACTTGATGGGTCGCGCGTTCTACTGGCGATCGGAATCGGGCGTGAAGGTCGCGGAGGCGGAATATGACATCCTGGAAACCGATGACTACCTCAAAAGCCCGGTGGTGGCCGTGCGTGGCACGCGTCAGCCGCTGCGGCGCCAGCTCGCCGACCCCAACTGTCACTATGATTTTCCGGTCCTGCGTGAACTCCGCGCCGAAGGTGCCACCGACTATGCGGCGTTTCCGATGATTTTCACCGACGGCTCGGTTCATGTTGTGAGCTGGACCACACAACAGCCCGGTGGATTCACGCCGAAGCAGTTTGCCGATCTCAAGCAGGTCGTCGCGCCGCTGACGCGCGTGGCGGAAATCCGGGCGCTGCGGCGGACCGCAACCACCCTGCTCAACACCTATGTCGGCCGCCAAACCGGCGAGCAAATCCTCGCCGGAAAGATCAGACGCGGCCATGTCGAGGCGATCCATGCGGCGATCTGGCTGTCCGACATGCGCGGTTTCACCACGCGGTCCGAACGGCTGCCACCGCAGGACCTGATCGACCTGCTCAATCGCTATTTCGATTGTCAGGTGCCGGCAATCCTCAACCGTGGCGGCGAGGTGCTGAAGTTCATCGGCGACGGGTTGCTCGCGATCTTTCCGCTGGCCGGCGACGGCGAGGACGCAAACGAGGTCTGCCGCCGGGCGCTGACTTGCGCGCACGAGGCGGAGGCCGCCATCGCGGCGCTCGATCCTCAGCCCGGGGACGATCACGATGCGATCCGCTTCGGCCTCGCGCTCCATATCGGGCAGGTGTCGTACGGCAACATCGGCGGTGGCAACCGCCTCGACTTCACCTGCATCGGACCCGCGGTGAACCTCGCGGCGCGTCTGGAAAAGCGTGCTTCGATGCTGGGGCGGACTATTGTCGCGTCTGCCGAGTTTGCCGCCCACGTGCCCGGTGAGCTTGTGCTGCTGGGCGAATTTCCTGTGGCAGGCTTCGCCGCCCCGCAGAAGCTGTTCGGGCTCAAAAACCGGTCAGCGCCCAGCCAAAGCTAGACGGCCGACTCGGGGAGATCATCGGGAAACCGCCCCAGCGCCTTGTCGAGCTTTTCCGCGTGGCGGCTGCCGCCCACCGCTTCGATCAACTCGAAGTAGAGCGTCTTGTAGGACATGAACACGACGCCTTCGGCCTGCATCCGGGCCCTCGCCGCCGCGACATCGCGGGCCGAGGAAAACAGCAGCTCCTCCACCGCGAAAACCTCGTAGCCGAGATCGAGCAGGCCGAGGCACGATTGCAACACGCAGACGTCGGTCTCGCAGCCCGCGATGATCATCTGCTTGCGCTTGAGGCGCGCGAGATGCGCCTTGATCTTCGTCTCCCTGGTGAGATCGAAGAAGTCCTTTTCGAAGGTCGCAACGAGACCGCGCTTGAGTGTGCCGAGCTCGTGCTCGATCTCGCCCGGCAGGCCGCCTTTCATCTCGAGCGGCCGCTCCAGCGTCGCGACCAGCGGAATGCGGAAATAGCCGAGCAGCCTGATCAGATGGGCGGTGTTCGCCTCGATCAGGTCGCGCGACCGGCCGTCGAGCTGCGACAGGAAGAAGCCCTGCATGTCGACGATCAGCCCGCAACATTGGTCCGGGACGATGCGCTTCACCATGACTGTTCTTCCCTGCTCCCGGCGGCGCCGTTTCCGAATGATAGTGGGGCTGTCGGCAGGGCGCCACGTGAGTTAGCGTAGCGCCGGAGAATCGCACCCATGAGCGCAGACGACTACCACCCGTTCGTGCCGAAGCCGCACGAGTCGAAGATCGCCGGCCCGACCGCCCGCGCGCACGCGGAGGCGCGCATCAAGAGCCCGCGCGCCCAGGGCCTGTTCGGCAAATGGGAGGAGATGTTCAACGAGCCGTTCCGCGGCATCACCACAGATGGCCAGGCCCTCCCCGGCCTGTTCGTGCGCAAGCCCGAAGGCGCGCCGACGCGGGCGATCATCGAGGCGGTGAACGCGCTGCTGGCGCTGATGACGCCCGAGCAGCGCAAGGCATCGTGCTTTCCGGCGGGCTCCAACCAGTGGCGGCACTGGCAGAACACCGAGCTTTACGTCGAGCACTACGGGCTGCGCCTCGACGAGGTGAGCGAGCCGTTGCGCGACGCGACCATGGCGGTGCTGCGCGCCAGCATGAGCCGGCACGGCTACGAGCTGTCGCGCGACGTGATGAAGCTCAACCGCTTCCTCGGCGACCTTGTCGGGGGACCTGCGGTGATGGGCGAGTGGAGCTACATCTTCTGCCTGTTCGGCACGCCGTCGACGAGCGAGCCGTGGGGCTGGCAGCTGTTCGGCCATCACCTCGTGCTCAACTGCTTCGCGCTCGGCGAGCAGATGGTGCTGACGCCGGCGTTCTGGGGCGCCGAGCCGAGCTACGCCGATCACGGCCCGTTCAAGGGCATCCGCATCTTCCAGGACGAGGAGCGCGCCGGGCTGAAGCTGATGCGCTCGTTCTCGCCCGAGCAGCAGATGCGGGCGATCGTCCATCACTCGATGATGGGCGGCGACCTGCCGGAGGGCCGGCGGCACTTCGCCGACAACCTGCATCTGGGCGGCGCGTTCCAGGACAACCGCATCGTGCCGTATGAAGGATTGAAGGGCAGCGAGCTCACCCCTTTGCAGCGGCGCGCGCTCACCGACCTGGTCGACAAGTATTTCATGTCGCTGCCGGCGGGTCCGCGGACGGCCCGCATCGTCGAGTTCGAGCGGCACATGGCCGACACGCATTTCTGCTGGATCGGCGGATTTTCCGAGGACAGCCCGTTCTATTACCGGGTGCAGAGCCCGGTAACCTTCATCGAGTTCGACCACCACGCCGGCGTGTTCCTGACCAACGCCGAGCCGGCCAAGTTCCATGTGCACACGATCGTGCGCACGCCGAACGGCAACGACTACGGCTTCGACCTGTTGAAGCAGCACTACAAGCGTGCGCCGCATCATCAGCAGCAGGCGCAGCAACAGCAGGCACGGCACGAGGGGCACGCGCACGGCCATCACCACCATGGGCACGGGCCGCACGGACACCATCACGGGGACGGCAAGCACGACCATCATCATGGGGATGGGCGGCATGACCATCACCATGACGACGGCGAGCACGATCACTGAGCCGTCAGGTATGCACCGCACTCGCACCGTGAGAGCTGTCAGCGCCGGGCCTGACCCGTCGGCGATCTCTAATCGTAAGACTGTTCGCTGTTGCAGCGTCGCATGGATGCGCGGGTCAAGCCCGCGCACGACGGCGGAGGACGTGGCGTCGCTCATGGCGAACGAATAAAGCGCGGCGAAACATCAATCCCGCCTCTCGCGGTTGAGCATCAGCTCGGGCTTGCCGGCCTTGTAGAACTCCCAGCTCTTCTCGAACTGCATCGCGGCGTCGCGCGGATAGTTGTCGTAGTAGCCGCCGAGATGCGGCGTGATGATCACGTTCGGCATGGTCCAGAGCGGGCTTGCGGCCGGCAGCGGCTCGGTCGCCAGTGCGTCGAGCGCAGCGCCGGCGAGCTTCTTGTCGTTCAGCGCGCGGATCAGCGCATCCTCGTCGAGCACGCCGCCGCGGGCGAGATTGATCAGGAACGCGGTGGGCTTCATCGCCGACAGCACGGCATCGTTGACGAAATTGCGGGTGTCGGCCTCGAGCGGAACGAGCATGACGAAATAATCGAGCTCGGGCATCGCATGCACGATATCGGCGCGGCTGTAAATCTTGTCGAAGCCCGGGATCGGGCGATCGGTGCGCGAGATGCCGATCACGCGCATGCCGAACGCCTTGCAGCGCGGCGCGAGCCCTTCGGCGATGGCGCCGACGCCGAGAATGCCGACGGTCTTGCCGTGGAGCAGCGTACCCGGAAAGCGATTCCACGCCTTCTCGACGCGCTGGCGCTCGATGCGGCGGAAGTCGCGGGCGAAGGCCAGCATCTGCAGGAACGCCATCTCGGAGATCGGCTCGCCATGGATGCCGCGCACCGCGGTGACGATCACGTCCTTGCCGAGCCAGGGCGAGTCGGTGATGCCGTCGGTGCCGATGCCGAGCGAGAACACCCAATTCAGCTTCGGCGTGTGCTGGAAGAAGTCCTTTTTCAGCTGCTGACCGAACGCCATCAGGATGCCGGCCTCGGGTGCGAGCTTCAGCGCCTCGTCGCGCGTGGAGACGGTGGTGATGCTGAGCTCGGGATGGCGGGGCTTGAGATATTTCTCGTAGCCGGAGCGGGTGGGCTCGGGATGGGTGAGGAAGATCAGGACGTTCATGACGACGGTCAGCCCGGACTAGATCCGCTCGATGTTGGCGTCGGCGACCACCCTGGTCCACTTGGCGATGTCGTCGGTGACCCGCGCCTTGAAGGCGTCCGGCGTGGTCGGACGCACGTCAGCGCCGAGCGCACGCAGCCGCTGAATGACGTCCGGCTCCGCGAGAATCGCCCTCACCTCCGCGTTGATCTTTTGAACGAAATCGGCCGGCAACCCCGCCGGCCCCGCGATGCCGAGCCAGCCGGTCACCGAATAGCCCTGCAATCCGCCTTCGGCCACCGTCGGCACATGGGGCAGGGCAAAGAAGCGCGATGGCCCGGTGACCGCGATCGCGCGCACCCGCCCGTCGCTCAGGAAGGGCAGCAGGAGCTGGGGTGTATCCATCTGGAAATCGACGCGCTTGGCAATCAGGTCGGTGATCGCCTGCGGCGAGCCGCGATAGGGAACGTGCTGGATCTTCAACGCGCCCATCGACACCAGCAGCTCGGACGCCAGGTGCATGCCGGTGCCGTTGCCGGCGGTGGCATAGGTCAGCTTGCCGGGATCGGCCTGCGCGGCCTTGACCACGTCTGCAAGCGTTTTGGCCGGATGGTCCGGATAGGTCACCAGGATGAACGGGTTTTCGGTGAGCATGCTGATGAAGCTGAAGTCGTTCACCGCGTTGTAGGCGAGCTGCTTGTACATCGCCGGTGACACCGCATGTCCGCTCGGCAGGATGGCGAGCGTGCCTCCGTCCGGCGCGGAACGCGCGACCGCGGCGGCCGAGGTCGTGCCGCCGGCGCCCGGCCGCGTTTCCACCACGACCGGCTGGCCGAGGCGCTTGCTGAGGTGCTCGGCGACGATGCGCGCGGTAATGTCGACATTGGCGCCGGGCGTGAAGCCGTGCATCAGCGTGATGGGACGCCCGGACTGCGCGTGCGCCGGCCCCCGGGCCGGGATCGCCGCCAGTGCCGAAAGTCCGGCCAGAGCGGCGCGGCGGCTGATCGTCGTCGTCATGGTTCGTCTCCCCCCTTGCAGTGTCCGTCTTGCAATGCCGCGACCGGATTTACTGCGGCGCGGTCGCCACCCGATAGTTGCCTTCGCGCATGATCCGCGCAGCAGATTCGGCCAGTTCATCAAGCCGCTTGCGCAGCACGTCGGCCGCGAACGTCAACTTGCCGTTCTGCTTGCGGACGACGCCATCGACGATCACCGTGTCGACATTGCCCGCGCCGGCGATTTCGACGATCGAATAGATCGGGTCGTAGACCGGCGCCATGTTCACGTCGCCCGCGCGCAGCATGACGATGTCGGCCTTCTTGCCGGGCGTGAGCGTACCGATCTGGCCGTCGAGCTTGAAAGCCTGCGCACCGTTGATCGTCGCCCATTCCAGCGCCTCGCGAGAGCGGACCGGGATGGTCTTCAACGGCGAATTCCCGCGCAGCGCGTTGTTGCGGACCTCCTTGCCGCGCGCAAACAACAACGCGGCCTGCATCTCGCGGAACATCTGGCCGCTGCAGAAAAGCTCGACGTCGATGCCGAGCGAGGGCAGCCCGCCGGCCTCGCGATAGGCCGCGACCATGGTGTCGCCGATGTGATGATGCAGCTCGACCAGCGCCGTCGAGGTCAGCGTGGCGCCGCTGTCGACGATCATGTCCAGATCGGCGCGATCGAAGGTCGTGCCGTGCACCAGATTGTGATCGGGCCCCAGAAGGCCCGCCTTCGCCATCAGGTGGTAGCCCCGCGGCAGGATATCGTCCTCGCCGCGCCGCGTGTGGGACGACGACACCACGCCGAACTCCCGCGCCAGCCGGATGTCGGCTTCGACCACCTCCCAGGGACTCCACGACGGACCCAGGATCGCCATCGCCAGCGTCACCCGGCCGTCGTCACCCGCGAGCCGCCCCTTGCGCAGCGCCTCGATGCGGTCGCGCGGATGCGGCACGTGGGTGAACGGGATGCCTTCCTTCTGATTGAGCGGCTTCGCGGTGCCGTGGGCGAACACGGCGCGGATGCCGCTGTCGAGAAGGCCATCGATGGCGCGCTCGGCCATCTCCAGATGGGTGATGTTGTGGCACCAGTCCACCAGCGTGGTAACGCCGGCGTCGATCTGCGCCAGCGCACCGATCAGGTTGCCGAGATAGTTGTCCTCGGGCTTGTAGAGCGTCGCCAGATTGCCGTGAACATTCTTGAAGTAGTCCGGCCCCATCCACTCGGAGGCGATGCCGCGCAGTCCGGTCTGCCACGTGTGCATGTGGGCGTTGACCAGGCCCGGCATCACGATCTTGTCGGAGGCGTCGATCACCTCGTCCGCCGCAGCGCCGAGGTTGCGGCCGACGGCCTCGATCCGGTTGCCGCTCAGGAGAAGCTCGCCGTTCCGGAAGTCTCCGAGCTTGCCGTCGAGCGTCACCAGCCAGCCGCAACGAATCAACACGCGTTTCATTGGAAGCATTCCCGGTCTTGACGGTGCGGCGGCACAACGGTCCGCCTCGCAAAACATCGCTGTGCGGTCCGCGCTACGGTGCGGACCTGGACTGAGCGCCGGAAGGACGCCCGGTCAGACGTCGATCTCGATGATCTCTTCGGGGAACTGGTGGATGCGGTCGATCGGCCCGTTGCCGCCGATGATGTAGTTGTCGCACAGCCAGTTGAGATAGCCGCCATAGGGGTAGGTCGGGTGCACGACGATGTTCATGTCCTTCTGGATGGTCCAGGGCTCGTCGCTGCGGATGAGCGGCCGCTCGACCAGATCATAGCCCTGGCCGTGGCAATAAAGCCGCGCCTCCTCCGGCCGGCCGTGCTTGCGCATGAAGGCGTTGAACGTCTCCCAGATGTCCTTGCAGGGCGTGCCGGGCTTGAGCATGTCGAGGGTGACCTTTCGGGCCTCCTTCACCATCTCGAGCTCCTCCTTCATCTGCTGCGGCACCTTGCCGAGCACGCAGGAGCGGCCGAGCTCGGTGTACATGCCGCCGGGGCCGGAATCCTCGACCAGCAGCGCAAAGGTGTCGCCCTTTTTGATGGTGCGGTTCTGCACGTGGCGCTGGCCGAACTTGGCCGCCTGACCGGGCGGCGCCGAGGCGCAGAGATAGATGCCGTTCTCGCAGCCCTGCACCTGGCTGTAGTGCACCGCGACCGCGGCCACCTCGGTGTCGCGCATGCCGGGCTTGATCGCGGCGAAGGCCGCCTTCATCGATCCGTCCTGCATGATCGCGCAGCGGCGAACCAGCTCGAGCTCCTCGGCGCTCTTGATCACCTTGATGCGGTCGACCATTTCGCTCGCGTCGACGAACTTCGCCCCGGAGAACTTCTTCATGATGAAGTCGCCCATGGCGAACGACATCTGATAGATGCCGACGAAGCCGATGGTGGCCTTGGCGTAGGGCGCGAGCGCCTTGGCAGCGAGCTCCGGGTCGTAGTTCTGGGTGTAGTGCGCCGATTCATAGCTCGGCGTGGTGAGCATCCGCTTCACGCCGCGCCAGATGTCGCCCGGCGGCCGGCTGTCGCCGTTGAATGGCCCCTGGCAGACCACCGTCATCTCGTCGTCGGCCGGGAAAATGACGGTGTTCGGATAGCCGTTGGTCGCCGGCATGTCCGTGAACCACTTCACGTAGCCGCCCATGTGGTCGTTGTTGTTCTGCATCAGCAGCACATCGACGCCTTCGCGCTTCATCGCGGCGCGAACCAGGCCCCAGCGGCGCTCGAGTTCGGCGGTCGAGATCGGAAATTGCAGGCGCTCGCTCAGCCCGTTGCCGGCCATCAGTTCCTCCCGAAGTTTTTTAATTGTGGCATTTACGCATTAACGCCTTGACCGGGCAAGGCAAATTGCCGACCGCACCGCGAAGAAATATTTTTCACGCCCGAGCAAGAAACCATAACCGTCAAATCGCCTTTTTGTATAATTGATATGCGGGGACGCCGTCTCAGAGTCATTGCCAATTCATGGAAGCCATTCTCGTCAAGATTTTTGCGACGGCTCTTGCGCTTAGCCTGGTTATGACCAGGCCGGACGCCGTCAAGACCGAATTCGATCCCGTCAATGACAAGGCGGAAGTCCTCAAGATCCTCGGGGACGGCTGCGACAACATGCGCAAGGCGTTCGACATCGAGAACATCGATCTCGACGGCCTGATCGAAGTGGTCATGACCGACAAGCAGGCGGCAGCCGGCGAAGTCGCAGGCTTCAAGGGCATCAACTTCAACGACCTGCACCTCGCCTACAAGCAGTTCTGCAAGCACCAGAAGATCGACAAGGAAGTCGTCAATATCGCCGAGGTGATCGAGTTCTATAACCGCGCCGCGGCCGACCTGCCCGACCACAACCGCCTCAAGGGGCTGCGGCTGCCGCAGATGACGACGGTGTTCGACGGCTCCGGCGCCAAGTTCGCCGAGCTGTTCGAGCCCGACAACCGCCGCCAGTGGGTGCCGCTGTCGCGGATCCCCGAGTCGCTGCAGAAGGCGTTCATCGCCGCCGAGGACAAGCGCTTCTACGAGCACAAAGGCGTCGACGTGCGCAGCGTCACCCGCGCCTTCATGAACACCATGGGCGGCGACAAGCGCCAGGGCGGCTCCACCATCACCCAGCAGGTGGCGAAGAACCTCCTGGTCGGCGACAACGTCACCTTCGAGCGCAAGATCCGCGAAGTGATCGTCGCGACGCGGCTGGAGAAGGCGCTCAGCAAGCCGGAAATCCTCGAGATCTACCTCAACTCGATCTATCTCGGCCGCTCGACCTGGGGGGTGGATCTCGCCTCCCGCGCCTATTTCGGCAAGCCGATAAAGGACGTCGACCTCAAGGAAGCCGCGTTCCTCGCCGGCCTCACCAAGGGCCCCGCCTATTTCAACCCGGACAAGTATCTCGGCCGCGCCCAGGAGCGCCTCGCCTACGTGCTGACCCGCATGAAGGACGACGGCTCGATCACCGAGCCGCAGATGACCGAGGCCGAGGCGGCGAAGCTCAATTTCGTGCCGTTCAACCGGGTGCGCCGCACCACCGGGTTTCATCTGGTCGACGAGGTCGGCCGCGAGGCACGCGCCGTCGCCGGCATCAACAGCCTGACAGGCGAATCCTATCAGGTGAAGTCGACCATCCGCCCGAGCCTGCAGCGCGCGGCGGAGGCGGCATTGCAGGACGGCCTCGCCCAGTACGAACAGAACAACGGCCGCGTCGAGTTTCGCGGCGCCGAGACCAACATCAGCGACGCGATCCGCAAGATCGACACGGCGCGCAGGACCGACCAGAACCAGAACCAGAACAAGCCGAGCTGGCTCATCGCCCTCGAGCAGGTGCGGATGCCGCTCTACGACGTGCAGTGGACCCCGGCCGTCGTGGTCGAGCGTAGGACCGTTCAGGGCGCGGAATCGGTCCGCGTTGGCCTGCTCGACGGCCGCATCCTGCCGCTCTCGACCTGGGGCGCGCGGACCCGCTCGCGCATCAACCAGCACGACGTGGTCTACGTCAAAGTGATCGAGAGCACGGGCAACAAGGGCGGCACGCGCGTCGAGCTGCGCAGCCGTCCGCAGGTGCAGGGCGTCGCGCTGGTGATGGAGAACAAGACCGGCCGCATGCTGGCGATGGTCGGCAGCTTCTCCTATCCGCTGAGCCAGCTCAACCGCGTGACGCAGTCGCGCCGCCAGCCCGGTTCCTCGCTCAAGCCGCTGGTCTATCTGACGGCGCTGACGCACGGGCTGCAGCCCAACACGCTGATCCAGGACTCGCCGGTGACCTATCCGCCGATCGGCGGCGTGAACCGCTGGACCCGCCCGACCGACTGGTGGTCTCCGCGCAACTATGACGGCGGCTATGCCGGCTCGATGACGATGCGCCGCGCGCTCGAGCAGTCGAAGAACCTCGTCACCGCGCGAATCCTCGATGGCGGCATCGAGGCCACGCCGAAAGACAGCCTCGACGCGGTCTGCCAGCTTGCGGTGCAGGCGCAGGTCTATCCGCAGTGCGTGCGGTTCTATCCGTTCGTACTCGGCGCCCAGCCGGTGCGGCCGATCGATCTCGCCGCGTTCTACGCCGGGATCGTCAACGAGGGCCGGCGGCCCACCCCGCACGTGATCGAGCAGATCTCGCTCGACGGCCGCGTGGTGTACAAGGCCAACGAGCAGCTGAAGCAGATTCCCGGCGTCGATCCTGCGGCGGCGTTCCAGCTTCGCAGCATCCTGCAGGGCGTCGTCGCGCGCGGCACCGCGGCGCGGCTCAGCGCACTGTCGAACATGATCGGCGGCAAGACCGGCACCAGCGACGACTTCAACGACTCCTGGTTCATCGGCTTCAGCCGGGACGTCACCATCGCAATCTGGGTCGGTTACGACAACACCACCATGAGGACCAGGAAGACGCTCGGCCACGGCAATGCCGGCTCGCGCGTGGCGCTGCCGATCTTCGATCAGATCATGAGGGCGGTCTGGGCCGACTACGCGCCGCAGGTGGCGCTGCCGGGCCCCTCGCCCGAAGCCAACCGCCGGCTGGTCGCGCTGCCGATCGACGTCCGCTCCGGCCAGCGCATCGACACCCGCGACCGCACCGCCTTCGTCGAATATTTCCGGCTGGACGACAGCGGCAGGCTGGACGAGACGCAGTACCGCCTGGTTTCGCGCGGCCACGAGTATTCGGTCGGCGAGCACGAATCCCAGCCCTATCAGCAGAGCAACCCGTTCTTCTTTGCGCCCTGGTTCAGCAGGAACTTCGAAGGCTCGCCGCAGCCGGCCTATCGCCAGCGCGAATACGATGGCTTCGGCCGGCGCGAGTACGAAGGCGGCGGCCGGCGGCCGGTCCCGCGCGCGCAACGCGGCTTCGAAGACGAAGAGCGACGGCAGCAGCCGTTCGGCTTCTTCGGCGGCCGCGGCGGCTTCTGATAAAATCCCGACGCCTGAAACATTCAACCATGTGCCGGGGGGCATGATGGCGAAGCTGAAGCTTTCGGTCGCAACGACCGACTACGATCATTTCCGCGACTTCCGGCTCGGCACGGTGCAGGCCGAGGGCATCGAGACCAACTGGTCGATGCTCGGGCATCACGAGATTTTCGCCCGCTTCACCTTCAACCGCGAATGGGATGCGGCCGAATTGTCGTTCGCCAAGTTCTGCGCCCAGGTGACGCGCAAGGACACCGACATCATCGGCCTGCCGGTGGTGTGCTCGCGGCTGTTCCGCTTCTCGTCGTTCTACGTCAACAAGAAGAGCAAGATCAGGACCGCGAAGGACCTCAAGGGCAAGACCGTCGGCTCGCCGGAATGGGCGCACACCGCCGCGGTCTACATGCGCGGCTGGCTCAACGACGAGCACGGCGTGGGGCTGAAGGACGTGCACTGGTATCAGGCCGGCGCCAACGAGGCCGGCCGGATCGAGAAGGTCGAGTTGAGCCTGCCCAAGGGCGTCAAGCTCACGCGCGTCAAGGACAAGTCGCTGAGCGAGATGCTGGCGTCAGGCGAGATCGACTGCGCGCTGATCGCCCGCCCGCCGGACTGCTTCCGGCACGGCCATCCGGACGTGGTGCGGCTGTTTCCGGACTTCTGGGCCATGGAGGAGCCGTACTACAAGGCAACCGGCGTCTGGCCGATCATGCACATCATCGCGCTGCAGAAGCGCGTGCTCGACGAAAACCCCTGGGTCGCGCGCAATCTCTACAACGCGTTTCTCGCCTCCAAGAACCGCAGCGTCGAACGGCTGATGGACCCCGCGGTGTCGCGCTATCCGGTCGCCTCGCTGCCGACCTATGCGCGCAAGATGGCCGAGCAGTTCGACGGCGACATCTTCCCGTTCGGCATCGACGAGAACCGCCCGACCTTCGAGCAGATGCTGCGCTACACCCACGAGCAGGGCATCGCCCACCGGCACGTGAAGCCGGAGGAGATTTTCCCGAAGGGAATCATGACCAGCGTGCGGGTGTAGTGCGCATCAGCGCCGGCGCCGGGCCGGTTCGCTGCCGTAGCCGTAACCACTCGACCGTCAGAAGCCGCCGGCACCGCTGACAGCCGCGGCGCACTGAGCTTGCGTAGAGAAGCCGCAGTTCTCTGCGCCGCTCTGATAGACGGCGCACCAGCTCGCCTGCGCAGGACTGGCAAACGCCATCGCAACGACCGACGCAACTGCAAAGCCCGCGACGAGCGCAAGACGTCTGATCGACTTCGTCACGACAGTCTCAACCTCCGATGGACCACGCCGGTTCAAGTAAGGTGTCGTCATGACGATTGCCATGGGCGCGTCTCATGCCGGCCGACGTACAAATTCCGACTATGGACCGCCGCTGGATCGAGGCACCGCTCTCAACCCTTGATGCCGGCGGCCTTGATGACCGGCCACCACTTGTCCATCTCGGACTTCTGGAACTGGGCGAGAAATTCCGGCGTGAGCTGCTCGCGCGGGGTGAGCTCGTAGCTCTGGTCGGCGAACTTCTTGCGCGCCGCCTCGTCCGTGAGCGCTGCGACCACCGCGGCATTGAGCCTGGCGACCACGTCCTTGGGCGTGCCTTTCGGCGCCCACATGCCCTGCCAGGGATCGGTCTGGACGCCGGGCACGCCCGCCTCCTCGCTGGTCGGAACCTCCGGCGCGCCTGTGCTGCGCCGCCTCGACATCGCGGCGAGGATCTTCATCTTGCCGGCGCGCGCCTGCGGCAGCGAGGTAATCGGGTCGAGGATCGCCATGTCGATCTGCCCGGACACGATATCCGGGATCACCGGCGCCGTGCCGCGGTAGGGAATGAACTGGAACGTCGTCCCAGTGACTCTCTGGAACAGCACGCCGCCGACGTGCGACGGGCTGCCGACGCCGGCGGTGCCGAACGTCGCCTTGTCGGGATTGGCCTTCAGCCACGCGATCAGCTCGCGCAGGTCCTTCACCGGCAGGTCGTTCTTTACGGCGAACAGCCAGGGCGTGTTGCCGATCAGCGCGATCGGCTCGAAATCGCTCACCGGGTCGTAGGTGACGTTAAGCACCGCGGGATTGAGCACGTGCGTCACGTTGGCGCCGTACAAGATGCTGTAGCCGTCGGGCGTGGCACGGGCGATCCGGGTGGTGCCGACCGAGCCTGCGGCGCCGGTGATGTTCTCGATCACCACCGGCTGACCGAGCGCGGCACGCATCCCCTCGGCCACGAGCCGGGCGTTGGTGTCGAGCGCCCCGCCGGCCGGCACCGGCACCACCATGGTGATCGGCCGTGACGGATAGGCCTGCGCCCGCGCCCGGCGCGGCAGGACCGCCAACGACGTCGCACCGGCGGCAAGAGACAGGAATTGGCGGCGTCGAATCTGCATAAATCCTCCCACGTTTTTGGCGGTGCCCCGCGGGGCGCTTTTTGGCATAATAGATCAGATCGGCGCCACACCGCCCAGCGGCCCATCGCCGCTTCATCCCATGGAGACCGTCAATGCCCCGTCACAAGAGCTACGTCCCGCATGGTGTCATCCCGGCGGTGCTGCTGCCGTTCTTCGACGACCTGTCGATCGACGAGGCGAGCTTCCGCAAGCATCTGCGCGACGTGACTGCGGCCGAGGGGCTGTCGGCGGTCACCATCAACGCGCACTCCACGGAAGTGGCGTCCTGCAGCTTCGACGAACAGCGCCGCGTGCTCGAAATCGCCGGCGACGAGATCGGCGACAAGTTCCCGCTGATCAACGGCATCTGGGCCGACGGCAGCCTCGAAGCGGCGCGTCTTGCCAAGATGGCGACCGAAGGCGGCGCCTCGGCGCTGCTGGTGTTTCCGCCCGCGCCGTTCACGCTCGGCCAGAACGCCACCATGGCGGTCGAGCACTTCAAGCGCATCGCCGACGCATCCGACCTGCCGCTGATCGCCTTCCAGTACCCGCTCGCCACCGGCCAGGGCTATCCGAACGAGACCATGCTGCGGATGATCGAGGAGATCCCGACGCTGAAAGCGATCAAGGACTGGGCCGGCACGCCGCAGCAGCACGAGTGGCACGTCCGCACGCTGCAGCACCTGTCGCGGCCGTTCAACGTGCTGTCGACGCAGAGCTCGTGGCTGATGTCGTCGCTCTCGTTCGGCTGCAAGGGGCTGCTTTCGGGCAGCGGCAGCGTGATCGCCGACCTGCAGGCGCAGTTGTACCGCGCGGTGCAGGCAGGCGACCTGAAGGCCGCGCAGGCGCTCAACGACCGCATCTATCCGCTCGCCAGCGTGTTCTACGCCCAGCCGTGGGTCGACATGCACAACCGCATGAAAGAAGCGCTGGTGCTGATGGGCAAGCTGCCGCGCGCCGTGGTGCGGCCGCCGCTGGTCAAGATCGAGCGCGCCGAGATCGAGCGGATCCGCAAGGCGCTGGTCGAGGCGAAGCTGCTGCCGGCGGCGAGCGCCCGGGCGGCGTAGCCTCCTCCGCTGTCGTTCCGGGGCGCGCCCCTCAGCGCGTGCACGCGCGTGTTCGGCGCGCTATGGGCGCGAGCCCGGAATCCATGACCACGATTCGGGGATATGGATTCCGGATAGCCGAGCTTCGCTCGGCTTCCGGAATGACGGTGGAGAGAACCTACACCGGCTCGGCGTCGATCAGCACGAAGGCGATGCAGCACGGCTCCTCGGTGCGGTTGCTCCAGGCGTGACTGGTGCCGCGCTGGATCAGCACGTCGCCCGCCCGGAGCAGCACCTCGCCCTCGTCCATCAGCGCGTAGATCTCGCCCGAGAGCACGATCGCGTAGTCGATGGTGGCGGTCTTGTGAAAGCCGGGATGCCGCTTGTTGGCGAGGTCGCGCACATAGCCCTCGGACTTGTTGTCGTGCGAGGCGCCGTGCAGCGCGGCGACACGCCGGGAATCCGGCGGATATTCGACCACGCGGAATTTCGAGCCGTTTTTCGGCGGCGGCAGCCGCTGCGGCTTGCCGAGCGTGGGATCGTCGTTGCCGGCATTGCTTGCCGGCGTCGCGCCCGTCTCCCAGAATTCGGTGACGGCGGTCGCACCCGCCCCGCGATCGAACACGGTCGGCGCCGGGCCGTCGGCGACAAAAGTCGAACGGCCTTGGGCGTCGTGGCCGGTGACGACGCGGCGGAAGGGTCGTGGCATGGCGTGGGTCCCGGTTGAGGGGGCGGAATTTGTACGCTTGACGACACGCCGCGACAACGTGCTTGCTGCGGCCGCACGTTTACCCCACCCCAGCGAACAACGATGGCTGCCAACGACCGTTTTCTTCTCGCCTGCGTGATGGGCTGGCCGATCTCGCAGTCGCGCTCACCCGCCCTGCATAATTTCTGGTTCGGCCAGCACGGGCTTGCCGGCAGCTACGTGCCGCTCGCCGTTCCGCCGGAGCGGCTCGCAGCCGCGCTCCGGGCGCTGCCCGCGCTCAACTTCGCCGGCTGCAACCTGACGATCCCGCTCAAGCAGGACGCCATGAAAATCGTCGACGAGGTCGACATCACCGCGCGCAAAATAGGCGCGATGTCCTGCGTCGTGGTGCGGCCCGACGGCTCGCTCGCGGGCTCCAACAACGACTGGTACGGCTTCACCCACAACATCCTCGAATTCGTGCCGGACTGGCGCGCCGATGCGGGACCAGTCGCGGTGATGGGCGCCGGCGGCGGCGCGCGCGCGGTGGTCTATGGCCTGATGGAGCGCGGCGCGCGCGAGATCAGGCTCTGCAACCGCACGCACGCGCGGGCGCAGATGCTGGCGAAAGACTTTGGCGGCCCCATCCAGGTGCTGCCGTGGGACGAGCGCCACGACGCGATCGAAGGCTGCGCGATGCTGGTGAATGCGACCAACCAGGGCATGATCGGCCAGGCGGCGCTCGACCTGCGCCTCGACAAGCTGCCGGCGACCGCGCTGGTCAACGACATCATCTACAATCCGCGCGAGACGCCGCTGATCGTCGCCGCGCGCAGACGCGGCAACCGCACGGTGACAGGCTTGGGCATGCTGCTGCACCAGGGCATCCCGGCCTGGCAGGCCTGGTTCGGGATCACGCCGAAGGTGACGGCGGAGCTGCGCGCCCGGATCGAGGCGACGCTCTAGGCTAGTTTCTGTCTCGAAAGGCAAGAAGGCCACGGATTGACGGGGTTTTTGAGGATTTGCAGTGTGTTGTTTGTTGA
>JAIESI010000043.1 GCA_019746135.1 Xanthobacteraceae bacterium | reverse complement strand
ACGCAGACTTCTCTTGCCTCGGGAATCATCCCGATCTTGAATCACGACTCACGTTCTATGAAAAGTAGGTACTAGATCATTTCGGCGGCGGCTAGCACGGATCGTCCGGCCACGGCGGTCTTTTGCCACGGCTCATGGAGGCCTGTGCGCCAGCGGAACCGGCGTTCGGCACAGGGCCCTGCGGCAAAGCAAAACCGCCGCCCCGAGGGGCGGCGGTCTGCCGTTTTCCGAACGCTTGCGGCCGTCACTTCGGCGCGCAGGGACCGATCTTCTGCTCCTTGCAGGGGTCCTTGACGCTGTCGATCTTGCCGAGCTGCTTCTGGTGCAGCTTGCCGTCGCTGCCCTTCACGACCTCGACCAGGTACTCGTTCATGACGATGTCGCGGGTCGCCGGATCGATCGAGATCGGGCCGCGCGGGCTGTTGTATTTCCAGTCCTTGAGCGAGGCGAGCGCCGCGTCCGTGTCGCCGAGCTTGCCCTTGGTCGCCTTGATCATGTGGGCGAGCACGGCCATGCCGTCATAGGCGCCGACCGCCACGAAGTCGGGTGTCGCATCCGCGCCGTAGTCCTTCTTCCAGGACGCAACGAGGGCCTTGTTTGCGGCGTTGTCGAGGTCGGCGTTGTAGTGGTGCATGGTGATCAGGCCGATCGCCGCGTCGCCCATCGCCTGCAGCTTGATGTCCTGGGTGATGTCGCCCGGGCCGATCAGCTTGATGCCGGCCTGCTTCATGCCGAGCGCGCCGTAGGTCTTGGTGACGGCGAGCGCGTGGTCGCCGGCCGGCACGAACACGAAGAACACGTCGGGCTTCTTGTCCTTGGCGCGCTGGAAGAACGGCGTGAAGTCCGGCACCTGCGCCGGTCCCCCCATCGGGATTTCGTCGATCACCTTGCCGCCGTTGGCCTCGAACGCGCGCTTGAACGCTGCGAGGCTGTCCTTGCCGGGCGGGAAGTCGCTGTAGCCGATCACCGCGGTCTTGGCCTTGAGCTGCTTCGCGGCGGCCTCGCCGAGCGCGTAGCCGGCGTGCCACATGCTGAACGAGGTGCGCACGAACAGCGGCGACATGGTGGTGATGTGCGCCGTGCCGGCGTTCATGATGACACCGATCTTCTTGCCGGCGGTGACGACCGGCGCGGACGCGATCGCGTTCGGCGAATAGATCCAGCCGGCCAGCGCGTCGACGTTCTCCTGCGTCAAGAGCTCCTGCACCGCGATCTTGGAGTCGGCGCCGGACGGGTTCTTGTCGTCGCGCTTGATGATGTTGATCTTGTAGGGCGCGAACTCGCTGGCCCGAAGCTTGAGGTACTGCTGGACGCCACGGTCGATCTGCTGGCCGAGCTCGGCGCCGATGCCCGTGAACGGCGCAACCAGGCCGATCTTCACCTCCTGCGCGTTGGCCAGCGCGGCCGACATCGCAAGCGCGGCGGACGCCGCGAGAACGCGTTTCATCATAAAAATCCTCCCAAGGTGATGCCTGACCGGCGCCCCCCGAGCGCGACCGGTGTCGGGCGAATACTAGGGCGAAAGCGCGAAACCTCGCAAGCGAGTGGGCCGCGGAAAGCGCGGCGTTTCGGCGCATTCCGACACCGAAAATGGCTGACAAATCCCGCTTCCGTCCCGGCCGGTTTCGCTTGCAATGGGAATGGTCCCACACGTCCGGCGCAAGGCGTCTGCCAGCTTGGAAGGGTTGACGAGCGGTGCGGTTCTCGACCACTGACAGGCACCCGTGCGATGCTCGCGCAACGCTGCAAACGAATGGTTCGAGTGAGGAGACCACCCGATGAAAAGAACCAAGCCCCCGTTCCGCGCCGACCATGTCGGCAGCTACCTGCGCTCGGCGGCGATCACTGAGGCGCGGGCGAAGCGGGACAAGGGCCAGATCAGCGCGGCCGACCTGAAGCAGGTCGAGGACGCGGAGATCCCGAAAGTGATCAAGAAGCAGGAGGACGTCGGCCTGCAATGCGTGACCGACGGCGAATACCGCCGCATGTTCTGGCACTACGACTTCTATGACGGCCTCGACAATGTCGAGGTCTACGAGATGGATCACGGCATCCAGTTCCAGGGCGTGCAGACCAAGCCGAAGGGCATCCGCGTCACCGGCAAGATCGACTTCAGCAATCACCCGATGCTGGAGCACTTCAAGTTCGTGAAGAGCCACACCAAGGTGATGCCGAAGATGTGCATCCCGGCGCCGACGGTGCTGCACTTCCGCCTCGAGCCGGGCGCGGTCTCGAAACAGGCCTATCCGAACAACGACGCGATCTTTGCCGATCTCGCCGCGGCCTATCGCAAGGCGGTGAAGGCGTTCTACGACGCCGGCTGCCGCTATCTGCAGTTCGACGACACCGCCTGGGCCTATCTGTGCTCCGACGCCGAGATGAAGAAGGCGAAGGACCGCGGCATGAACGTCGCGACGCTCGCCGACGACTACACCAGGCTGATCAACGACTCGGTCAGGGACAAGCCGGCCGACATGACGATCACCACCCATGTCTGCCGCGGCAACTTCCGCTCGACCTGGATTGCCTCGGGCGGCTACGAGCCGGTGGCGGAGCGGCTGCTCGCCCGGTGCAACTTCGACGGCTACTTCCTCGAATACGACAGCGAGCGTGCCGGCGGCTTCGAGCCGCTGCGCTTCCTGCCGAAGGGCAACAAGATCGTCGTGGTCGGCGTCATCACCTCGAAGAGCGGCACGCTGGAGCCGAAGGACCTGGTCAAGCGCCGGATCGACGAGGCGGCGAAGTTCGCGCCGCTCGACCAGCTCGCGCTCAGCCCGCAATGCGGCTTCGCCTCGACCGAGGAGGGCAATGTGCTCACCGAGGAGCAGCAGTGGGCGAAGATGCGCGAGGTGGTGGAGGTCGCCGAGGAGATCTGGGGGAAGTGAGGCAGCCGCCCCCTAGCTGCCACACACGCGGTGTCATCGCCGGGCATAGCCGTCCGAAGGACGGCGTCGCTTCGCTCGCCGATGTCCCGGCGATCCATGAGCGAGCGCATCGAAGTCAAATCGTAGGTGTGTTCGGCGCCGCGCCACCGTATGGATCCCCCGGGTCAAGCCCGGGGGGTGACGGCCGGAGGCAAGTTCCGCTGTCACTGGAAGGAAATCTGGAATGCAACGCGCGACACCTCCCTTCCGCGCCGATCATGTCGGCAGTCTTCTTCGCTCCGCGGCGCTCAAGGAAGCCCGCGCAAAACGCGAGAAGAACGAGATCACGGCCGAACAACTGAAGGCCACTGAAGACCGCGAGATCGCCGCGCTCATCAAGAAGCAGGAGGCGGTCGGGCTCAAGTCCATCACCGACGGCGAATACCGCCGCGCGTTCTGGAACTACGACTTCCTCGGCAAGCTTCCCGGCGTCGAGGCCTACCTTGGCGAGCGCAAGATCGCGTTCCAGGGCAAGCAGCCCAAGCCGATGATGCTGCGCGTAACCGGCAAGCTCGGCGCGTTCGCCGGCCATCCGATGATCGAGCACTTCAAATATGTGCAGTCGCAGACCGGAGAGACGGCGAAGATGACGATCCCGTCGCCCTCGTCGCTGCACTTCCGCTACGGGCGCTCGGCGGTGCCGGAGGCGATCTATCCGGACATGGAGGAGTTCTACAACGATCTCGGCCAGAGCTACCGCAAGGCGGTGCGCGCCTTTGCCGACGCCGGCTGCCGCTACATCCAGCTCGACGAGGTGAACTTCACCTATCTCTGCGATCCGAAGCTGCGGGCCCAGGTGACCGAGCGCGGCGACGATCCCGACAAGATGCCGCACGACTACGCCCGGATGATCAATGCGGCGATCTCCGACGTGCCGGCCGACATGACGACGGCGATGCACCTTTGCCGCGGCAATTTCCAGTCCACCTTCGTCGCCTCGGGCGGCTACGAGCCGGTCGCGGAAATCCTGTTCAACGAGGTCAAGATCCAGGCCTATTTCATGGAATACGACACCGACCGCGCCGGCGGCTTCGAGCCGCTGCGGTTCGTGCCGAAGGGCAAGACCGTGGTGCTCGGCCTGGTGACGTCGAAGTCGGGCACACTGGAGTCGAAGGACGCGCTCAAGCGCCGGATCGACGAGGCGGCGAAATACGTGTCGCTCGACCAGCTTTGCCTGTCGCCGCAGTGCGGCTTTGCCTCCACCGAGGAGGGCAACATCCTCGCCGAGGACGAGCAGTGGGCGAAGCTGCGGATGATCGTGGAATTGTCGGAAGAGGTGTGGGGCAAGTGAGAGATCAAGTGAGCAGCATGCAGCGTACCAAGCCGCCCTTCCGTGCCGATCAGGTTGGCAGCCTGCTCCGCTCCGCCGCGCTGAAGGATGCCCGCGCCAAACGCGCCGCGGGCGAGATCGACGCCGGGCAGTTGAAGGCGGCGGAGGATCGCGAGATCGAAGCGCTGATCCGCAAGCAGGAGTCGATCGGTCTCAAGTCGATCACCGACGGCGAAAACCGCCGCAAATCCTGGCAGACCGATTTCGTCTCGGCGCTGCCCGGCATCGAGACGGTTTCGCACCAGCGCAAGGTCAATTTCCAGGGCGGCGTGCAGCCGCAGCAGGTGCTGCCGCGGGTCGCGCGAAAGCTCGGCGGCTTCGCCGGCCATCCGATGATCGACCACTTCAGGTTTCTGGCGGCCCATACCCGGCAGACGCCGAAGATGACGATCCCGTCGCCGTCGGCGGTGCACTTCCGCGACGGCCGCGACGCGGTGCCGGCGTCGGTCTATCCCGATATCGAGGACTTCTACCGTGACCTCGGCGAGACTTATCGCAAGACGGTGCGGGCCTTCGCCGACGCCGGCTGCCGCTACCTGCAACTCGACGAGGTGAACCTCACCTACCTTTGCGATCCGAAGCTGATCCAGCAGGTCAGGGACCGGGGCGAGGACCCGGCCGCGCTGCCGGCGGCCTATGCCCGCATGATCAACGCGGCGATGTCGGACATTCCCGCCGACATGACCATCACCATGCATCTGTGCCGCGGCAACTTCCGCTCGACCTTCATCGCCTCGGGCGGCTACGAGCCGGTGGCCGAGCTTCTGTTCAACACCATCAACGTGCACGGCTATTTCATGGAGTACGACAGCGAGCGCGCCGGCGGGTTCGAGCCGCTGCGCTTCGTGCCCAAGGGCAAGCAGGTCGTGCTCGGGCTGGTCACGTCGAAGACCGGCGTGCTGGAATCCAAGGATGCGATCAAACGCCGCATCGAGCAGGCCGCGAAATTCATGCCGCTCGACCAGATCTGCCTGTCACCGCAATGTGGCTTCGCGTCCAGCGAAGAAGGCAATATCATAGCCGAAGACGAGCAATGGGCGAAGCTTCGCATGGTCGTCGAGCTTGCGGAGGAAATCTGGGGCCGCTGAGCGATCGGCGGAATTCTGGTTTTGCAACGGAGGAAAGCATGAGTGGACTGCTCAACTGGCGGCGTCTCGCGCGCAATGTCGCGTGCGGCGCCGCGGCGCTGGCCTTGTCGGCCGGCGCGGCACTCGCGCAGAGCGGCGAGCCGATCAAGATCGGCTTCAGCATGTCGCTGACCGGGCCGCTCTCGGCCAACGGCAAGATGTCGCTGGTGGCGATGAAGATCTGGGAGGATGACATCAACAAGTCGGGCGGGCTGCTCGGCCGCCCGGTGAAGCTGATCTATTACGACGACCAGTCGAGCCCGGCGCAGGTGCCCGGCATCTACTCCAAGCTTCTCGACGTCGACAAGGTCGACTTCGCGGTCAGCGCCTATGCCTCGACCCAGATCGCGGCGGCCATGCCGGTGATGATCCAGAAGAAGCGGCTGTTCATCAGCCTGTTCGGCACCGGCATCAACGACGAGTTCAAATACGACAAATACTTCTCGATGCTGCCGACCGGACCGACGCCGAAGCCCACCTACAGCGAGGGCTTCTTCACGGTGGCGATGGCGCAGAACCCGAAGCCCACGTCGGTCGCGATCGTCGCCGCCGATGCCGAGTTCGGCCGCAACGCCTGCGACGGCGCGCGCGAGAACGCCAAGAACCTGAAGCTCCGCATCACCTATGACCGGACCTATCCGCCGCCGACCACGGATTTCGGCCCGATCGTGCGCGCGATCCAGGCCAGCAATCCCGACATTGTGATGATCTGCTCGTACCCGCTCGACTCGGTCGGCTTGCTGAAGGCGATCAACGAGATCGGCTACAAGCCGAAGATGATCGGCGGCGCGATGGTCGGCCTGCAAGCGACGGCGTTCAAGATGCAGCTTGGTCCGCTGCTGAACGGCATCGTCAACTACGAGACCTGGTTGCCGTTCGAGAAGCTGCAGTTCCCGGGCTCGATGGAGCTCCTGAAGAAGTATCAGGCGCGCGCCGCGGCCGAAGGCGTCGATCCGCTCGGCTACTACATGCCGGTCTGGGCCTACGCGTATCTTCAGGTGCTGGGCGACTCGATCAAGGCGACCAACAGCCTGAACGACGACCGGATCGCCGACCACCTGCGCAAGACCACGTTCAAGACCACCGCGGGTGACGTGAAGTTCGGCGACAAGGGCGAATGGGCCAAGGACCGGATGCTGCTGATCCAGTTCCAGAACATCAAGGACGGTTCGATCGACCAGTTCCGCGACCTGAAGGCCGAGGTGCTGCTCTATCCGCCGCAGTACAAGTCGGGGGACATCATCTATCCGTTCGAGAAGGCGAGGCCGTAGCCCGTTCTTCCGTGTCCCGGGCGCAGTGCAGCACGTAGCGCGACAGCGCGAAGTGATGCACTGCAGACCCGGGACCGTTACGAATACCGAATGTGGAACGGTCCCGGGTCTGCGCCGCATCACTCCGCTGCGCTGCGTGCTGCGTCGCGCCCGGGACACGAGAGCGAGCCAGCCGCACGACCGCCAGTGCTAAGAAAACCAAAAACAGGGAGAAGCCACATGAAACGCACCAAGCCGCCGTTCCGCGCCGACCATGTCGGCAGCCTGCTCCGTCCGCAGGCGGTCCATGACGCGCGCGCGAAGCACGCCAAAGGCGAGATCACGCCGCAGGCATTGAAAGAAATCGAAGACCGCGAGATCGAGCGCGTCATCAGGAAGCAGGAGGATGTCGGCCTTGAAGCCGTCACCGACGGCGAGTTCCGCCGCTCGTGGTGGCATCTCGACTTCCTGTGGGGCCTCGACGGCGCCGAGAAGCACCTCATGGCCGAGGGCGTGCATTTCGCCGCGGTCAACACCCGCAACGAAGGCGTGAAGGTCACCGGCAAGCTCGGCATGGCCGGGCCGCATCCGATGGTCGAGCACTTCAGGTTCGTCGCGGCGCACACCAGGCGCACGCCGAAGATCACCATTCCGGCGCCGTCGGCGATCTACGGTCGGCCGATCGCGACGCCGATCGACAAGACCGTGTATCCGTCGATGGACCGTTTCTGGGACGACCTCGGCAACGCCTACAAGCGGGCGGTGCGCGGTTTTGCCGACGCCGGCTGCCGCTACCTTCAGCTCGACGAGGTGTTCATCGCCATGCTGTGCGATCCGAACTACCGCGACCAGATGGTGAAGCGCGGCGACGATCCGGAGAAGCTCGGGCCGCTCTATGCCAAGCTGATCAACGCGGCGATGTCGGACATTCCCTCCGATATGACCATCACCATGCACCTGTGCCGCGGCAACTACAAATCCACCTTCATGGGCGCCGGCGGCTATGACGCCGAGGCCGACGTGCTGTTCAACCAGACCAACGTGCACGGCTATTTCATGGAGTACGACACCGAGCGCGCCGGCGGCTTCGAGCCGCTGCGGCTGCTGCCGAAGGGCAAGACCGTGGTGCTCGGGCTGGTGACCACCAAGACCGGCCAGCTCGAGAGCAAGGACGAGCTCAAGCGCCGGATCGACCAGGCGGCGAAGTTCGCAAGCCTCGACCAGCTCTGCCTGTCCGGCCAGTGCGGCTTTGCCTCGACCGAGGAGGGCAACCTGCTCACGGAGGACGAGCAATGGGCGAAGCTGCGCCTGATCGTGGAAGTGGCCGACGAGGTCTGGGGCCGTTAGCCCAATTTCACGCAGGAGTTGCCGCGTACGCCGCCGTCATGGCCGGGTCGGGACCCCGCCAACAAAGTTGGCGGGGACCCGTTGTCCCGGCCATCCACGCCTTTAATGTGCGGCCAAGGCGTGGATGCCCGGCATGAAGCCGGGCATGACGTGGAGGGAATTGTGCCAGGAATCGTCGAAGGAAAAGTCGCAATCGTCACCGGCGCGGGCCGCGGCATCGGCCGCGCCATCGCGCTCATGCTCGCCGAGGAGGGCGCCAAGGTCGTGGTCAACGACATCGGCGCGGCGCTGGACGGCTCCGGCGGCGACGTCGGCCCGGCCCAGGAGGTGGTCAACGAGATCAGGAAGAAGGGCGGCCACGCCATCGCCTCGACCGTCTCGATCGGCGATCCCGCCAACGCCGACAAGATCGTCGCCTCGACGCTGGAGACCTTCGGCCGCGTCGATATCCTGGTCAACAACGCCGGCATCCTGCGCGACAAGATCTTCCACCGCATGAGCTGGTCCGACTGGTCGGACGTGATCGCGGTGCATCTGCACGGCTCGTTCTCGATGAGCCGCGCCTGCGCCGCGCACTTCCGCGAGCAGAACTCCGGCTCGATGATCCACATGACGTCGACCTCGGGGCTGATCGGCAACTTCGGCCAGGCCAACTACATGGCGGCGAAGATGGGCATCGTCGGCCTGTCGCGCGGCATCGCGCTCGACATGCAGCGCTTCAACGTGCGCTCGAACGCCATCGCGCCGTTCGCCTGGGGCCGCATGATCGGCTCGATCCCGACCGAGACCGACGCCGAGAAGGAGCGCGTCGCGCGGCTGCAGCAGATGACGCCGGAGAAGATCGCGCCGCTCGTGGTCTATCTCGGCTCCGACAAGGCCGCGGGAATTTCCGGGCAGATCTTCTCGGTGCGCAACAACGAGATTTTCCTGTTCAACCAGACCCGGCCGATCCGCGCCATCCACCGCTCCGACGGCTGGACGCCGGAGAAGATCGACGCGCAGCTCAAGGGCGCGTTCGGCCCCTCGTTCACGCCGCTCGACCGCTCCGGCGAGGTGTTCGCCTGGGATCCGATCTGAATGGGAGGAGCTACGTCGAGATTACCGGGACAAGCCCGGTGATGACGGCGGAGTGTGTTGCGCCGGTTGGCGCGCTGACGGAGTAGGGCATGGCCATCAACTACGACAAGCTGCTCGCGCTGAAAATCCCCGACGCCGAGCACACCTACACCGACAAGGACACGATTCTTTACGCGCTGGGCGTCGGCCTCGGCCACGACCCGCTCGACCTGAAACAGCTCGATTTCGTCTACGAGCGGAGCCTCAAGGCCCTGCCGACCTTCGCCGCCATGCTCGGCTATCCGGGCTTCTGGGTGCGCGATCTCGACACCGGCATCGACTGGGTGCGGATCGTCAACGGCGAGCAGGCGGTCTTCCTGCACCAGCCGCTGAAGCCGGCCGGCACGGTGGTCGGCAAGACCCGCGTCCTCGAGGTGATCGACAAGGGGCCGGGCAAGGGTGCGCTGGTCTATGCCGAGCGCAAGGTCTTTGACAAGGCGAGCGGCGCGCTGATCGCGACCACGACGCAGACCACGTTCTGCCGCGCCGACGGCGGCTTCGGCGGCCCGCCGCGCGAGAGCCCGCCGGTGCACCCGATCCCCGGGCGCGCGCCGGACCTCGTCTGCGATCTCGCCACGCGGCCGGAGCAGGCGACCATCTATCGCCTCTCCGGCGACCGCAATCCGCTGCACATCGACCCGGAGATGGCCACGACCGCGGGCTTTCCCAAGCCGATCCTGCACGGGCTCGGCACCTTCGGCGTCGTCGGCCACGCGCTGCTGAAAAGCGTCTGCGACTATGATCCTGCGCGCGTCGCCGCGTTCGGCGGGCGGTTCTCGGCGCCGGTGTTTCCCGGCGAGACCATCCGCACCGAGATGTGGCGCGACGGCAATGTCGTGAGCTTCCGCGCCTCGGTGCCCGCGCGCAACGTCGTGGTGATGAACAACGGCCGCGCCGAGGTGAAGGGATGACGGGCGCCGCGCACGACGCCGAGCTTGCGCCGATCCGTGAGGCGGTGCGGGCGTTGTGCGCGGAATTTCCCGGCGAATACTGGCGCAGGGTCGACCGCGAGCGCGCCTACCCCACCGGGTTCGTGCAGGCGCTGACCAAGGCGGGCTTTCTCGCAGCGCTGATCCCCGAAGAATACGGCGGCAGCGGCCTCAAGATGTCGGCGGCCGCGGCGATCATGGAGGAAATCCATGCCGCGGGCTGCAACGGCGCCGCCTGCCACGCGCAGATGTACACCATGGGCACGGTGCTGCGGCACGGCAGCGCCGAGCAGAAGCAGAAGTATCTGCCGGGCATCGCCAGGGGCGAGTTGCGCTTGCAGGCGTTCGGCGTCACCGAGCCGACCTCCGGCACCGACACGCTGTCGCTGCGCACCACCGCGGTCAAGGACGGCAACAGCGGCTATGTGGTCAACGGCCAGAAGATCTGGACCTCGCGCGCCGAGCATTCCGACCTGATGCTGCTGCTCGCCCGCACCACGCCGCGCGAGCAGGCGAAGTCGCGCACCGACGGGCTGTCGGTGTTTCTGGTCGACATGCGCGCGGTGCAGGGCCAGGGGCTGACGATCCGGCCGATCCGCACCATGATGAACCACGCGACGACGGAAGTGTTCTTCGACAACATGCGGATCCCGGCCGACAGCCTGGTCGGCGAGGAGGGCAAGGGCTTCCGCTACATTCTCTCCGGCATGAATGCCGAGCGCATCCTGATCGGCTCGGAGTGCATCGGCGACGCCAAGTGGTTCGTCGAGAAGGCGTCGGCCTACGCCAAGGAGCGCACGCTGTTCAACCGGCCGATCGGCCAGAACCAGGGCGTCCAGTTCCCGATCGCCCGCTGCTACATGCAGATGCGCGCCGCGGAATTGATGGTGCACGAGGCCGCGCGGCGCTACGAGGCGGGCGAGGATTGCGGCGAGCAGGCCAACATGGCGAAGCAGCTCGCCGCGGAAGCGTCATGGGCCGCGGCCGACATGTGCCTGCAGACCCATGGCGGCTTCGGCTTCGCCGAGGAGTTCGACATCGAGCGCAAGTTCCGCGAGACGCGGCTCTACACGGTGGCGCCGATCTCGACCAATCTGGTGCTGTCGTACATCGCCGAGCACGTGCTTGGATTGCCGCGGTCGTACTAGAATGTTCGGGTGGTGGCGCCGCGAGTACCTCTCCCCGCTTGCGGGGAGAGGTCGACGCGCGTAGCGCGGCGGGTGAGGGGGAGTTGCCACATGCGTCCTGCCAACGTCATCAAAACGAACAGAGCGCGGCGGCTTCGTCAGAATTCAACCGATGCCGAATTACGCATATGGTACCGGCTGCGCTCGCGATCAATTGAAGGTCGTAAGTTTGTTCGCCAGGAGTCGATCGGGCCATACGTGGTTGACTTCGTATGCCGCGAAGCGCGAGTGATTGTCGAGCTTGATGGCGGACAGCACGCTGACAGCGAAACGGATCGTATTCGCGACCGATGGCTGACCGACCACAACTACCGTGTCCTGCGATTCTGGAATCATGACGTTATGAAAAATATGGACGGCGTTCTCGAAGTCATCGCAGCCGCCGTCCGCGCGGAGAGCCCCCCTCACCCGGACCGCTTCGCGGTCCGACCTCTCCCCGCAAGCGGGGAGAGGTAAGCCGTGGCACCGACGCTCCCCCTCTCCGGCATCCTCGTCGTCTCGCTGGAGCAGGCGGTCGCAGCACCCATGTGCTCGTGCCGGCTCGCCGACGCCGGCGCGCGCGTCATCAAGATCGAGCGTCCCGAGGGCGACTTCGCGCGCGGTTACGACGCGCTCGCAAACGGGCAGTCGAGCTATTTCGTCTGGCTCAACCGCGGCAAGGAATCCGTGGTGATGGATCTCGCCAAGGACGAGGACAAGGCGCTGCTCGAAGCCATGCTCGCCAAAGCCGACGTGTTCATCCAGAACCTCAAGCCCGGCTCGGTCGCCAAGCTCGGCTTCGGCCTCGACCGGCTGCGGCGCGACTATCCGCGGCTGATCGTCTGCTCGGTGTCGGGCTATGGCGAAACCGGCCCCTATGCGCAGCGCAAGGCCTACGACATGCTGATCCAGGCCGAGGCCGGCGTCGCCTCGGTGACCGGCGGGCCGGAGGCGCCCTCGCGCGTCGGCGTGTCGGTCTGCGACATCGCCTCGGGCATGAACGCCTATGAGGCGATCCTCGAGGCGCTGATCGCGCGCGGCCGCACCGGCGAGGGCGCGGCGATCTCGGTGTCGATGTTCGACGCCATGGCCGACTGGATGACGGTGCCGCTGCTGCAGCACGAGGGCGGCTCGCCGCCCAAGCGCATCGGGCTCGCGCACACCTCGATCTCGCCCTACGGCGTGTTCAAGTCGAAGGACGGCGCGGATATCCTGATCTCGATCCAGAGCGACCGCGAATGGCGCATCCTCGCCGAGAAGGTGCTCGACGACAAAGCGCTCGCCGCCGATCCGAACTTCGCCACCAACATCGAGCGGGTGAAGCGCCGCGCCGAAACCGACGGCAGGGTCGCCGCCGCCTTCGGCCGGCTCGACGTCAACGCGCTGGAACAGAAGCTCGCCGAGGCCGACATCGCCTTCGGCCGCGTCAACGGCCCGGCCGAGCTCGCGCGGCACCCGCATCTGCGCCGCATCACGCTCGGCTCGCCCAACGGCCCGCTGTCCTATCCGGCGCCCGCCGCCCAGCGCGACGGCGAGCCGCGGCGCTATGGGCCGGTGCCCGCGGTGGGCGAGCACAGCGCCAAAGTGCGCGCCGAGTTCGCGCCCAAAGCTGCTAAGGTTTGAACGGCAGAATTCTCGGGAGGAGCTGGAATGGAAATCGGATTCATCGGCCTGGGCAACATGGGCGGCCCGATGAGCCGCCGCTTGGTCGAGGCCGGGCACAAGCTCACGGTGTTCGACACCCGCAAGGAGGCGATGGACAAGCTCGTTAAGCTCGGCGCGCAGGCGGCAAGCTCGCCGGCCGACGTCGCCAGCCGGGTCGAGACGGTGATGACGAGCCTGCCCTCGCTCGACATCGGCATGAAGGTGGTCAACGGCGAGAACGGCCTCACCCGCGGCAACCGCGTCCGTCGCTATATCGACCTCTCCACCACCGGCTCGCGCGCGGCGGTCAAGACCGCGGAAATTTTGCAAGCCCGCAACATCGTGCAGATCGATTGCCCGGTGAGCGGCGGCGTCGCCGGCGCGGAGAAGGGCACGCTCGCCGTCATGGTGTCCGGCCCGAAGGACGAGGTCGAGTTGGTCCGTCCGGCGCTCGAGGTGTTCGGCAAGGTGTTCTACTGCGGCGATAAGCCCGGCATGGCGCAAAGCATGAAGCTCGCCAACAATTTCCTCTCGGCCACCGGCATGGCGGCAAGCTCCGAAGCGATCGCGATGGGGGTCAAGGCCGGCCTCGATCCGAGCCTGATGTGCGACGTGATCAATGCCGGCAGCGGCATGAACACGGCGACGACGCAGAAGTTTCCCCGCTCGGTGCTGCCCGGCACCTTCGACTACGGCTTCGGCATGGCGCTGATGGTGAAGGACGTGCGGCTGTTCCTCGCCGAAGCCGAAGACTTCGGCATCCCGCTCGAGGTCGCGAAGGCGGTCGGCAGCCTGTGGGAGGCGGCGATGAAGGAGAACGGCGAGCAGTCGGACTTCACCGAGCTGGCCAAGACCGTCGAGAAGCGCGCCGGCGTGGAGATGCGTGCGGCGAAGAAATCCTGAGGGCTGCCATGAGCGACGATATCTGGGAGGTCTTCGCGGTCCGCTATGCCGAGCATCAGCGCAAGGCTGCGGACAACTACATCGGCGGCGACCCGCACGACGTGCTGCAGCCGCTCGATTATTTCGTCTGGGTGATCCGCAACGACAAGCGCACCTTCGTGGTCGACACCGGTTTCGACCAGCCGGTCGGCACCAGGCGCGGGCGCACCGTCATCACGCCGGTCGGCGAGGCGCTGAAGCGTTTCGGCGTCGATCCCGACCAGGTCGAGGACGTCATCATCAGCCACATGCACTACGACCACTGCGGCAACGTCGACCTGTTCCCGCGCGCCCGCTATCACGTGCAGGACAAGGAGATGCAGATGTGCACCGGCCGCTGCATGTGCCACCGGCAGCTCCGCTTCTCCTACGAGGAGGACTATGTCGTCGCGATGGTGCGCAAGCTGTTCGCCGGCCGCGTGACCTTCCATGACGGCGTGAGCGAGCTTGCGCCGGGCATCACCCTGCACCACATCGGCGGCCACGCCATGGGCCTGCAAAGCCTCCGGGTCAAAACCAGGCGCGGCTTCGTGATGCTCGCGGCCGACGCGGTGCACCTCTATCCGCATCTCGACGAGGCGCGGATCTTCCCGACCACCTACAATCTCGCGGAAGTGCTCGAGGGCTACGAGACGCTGAAGCGGCTCGCGTCGTCGCGGCATCACATCGTGCCGGGACACGATCCCGCGGTGATGAAGCTCTATCCGGCGGCGTCCTCGGCGCTGTCGGGGCTCGTCGTGCGCCTCGACGTCGACCCGAAGGTATAGCGGCATCGGCAGTGCCATCCCTCCCCGCGAGGGGAGGGTGGACGCGAGCGATAGCGAGCGGCCGGGTGGGGAGAGGCCGGCGAGAGTCGCAGGCTTCTCCCCACCCCCGCGCCATAGCGCGTCGAAGACGCGCGTAAACGCGCTGGTGGCGCGGACCCTCCCCTCGCGGGGAGGGACGGCAGCGCCGATGCCGATCCAATCAACAGCGATCGAGCACTACACCAACCCGCACTCGTAGAACGCCTGGGCGTGGTGATCGGCCGCTTCGTCCGAGAAGCAGCAGAACACCACGCGCTCGATCCGGTGATCCTGCGCGCCGAGCGCCGACACCACGGTGCCGACCGCAATCCGCGCGGCGCGGTCGGCGGGGAATCCGTACACCCCGGTGGAGATCGCCGAAAACGCCACCGAGCGCAGCCGCCGCACCGCCGCAAGTGAAACCGCCGCGCTGTAGCACCCGGCGAGCAGCACGTCCTCGCCGCTGCCGCCGTCCTGCCACACCGGCCCGACCGCGTGGATCACGTTCCGCGCCGGCAGGCGATAGCCGCGCGTGATCTTGGCCGAGCCGGTTTCGCAGCCGCCCAGCGTCTTGCATTCTTCGAGCAGTTGCGGTCCCGCGGCGCGATGGATCGCGCCGTCGACCCCGCCGCCGCCGAGCAGCGACGTGTTCGCGGCGTTGACGATGGCGTCGACCGAAAGCGTGGTGATGTCGGCGACGACGATCTCGAGCCGCGTCGATCCGGCCTCGGCGGTGAGAAGCGGGGACTGCATCCGGCCATTCTAGCACCAGGAGGGCGGCAAACCGCGCTTGACCCGGCACAGGAGCCCGCGTTTGCTGTCGCCGACAGAACCCGGCGCAAGACCGGTGCGATCCTTGGGAGGGATGCGATGAATTGGGCTCTTAAAGCAGCGCTCGTGCTCTTGCCCACGCTTGCGGTCGTGGGCGGATATCAGGCGGTGGCGCAGGACGCCTGGCCGTCGCGGCCGGTCCGCATCATGGTCGGCTTCGGCGCGGGCGGCGGCACCGACGTCGCGACCCGCATCGTCGCAGAGCCCTTGGGCGAGGTGCTCGGCCAGCGCGTCATCGTCGAGAACAAGCCCGGGGCCGGTGGCACCATCGCCGGCGATATCGTCGCGAAAGGCACCAAGGACGGTTACAACGCGCTGATGATTTCGACCGGCCACACGGTGGCGGCGGCGATGATCAAGGCGCAGGCCTATGACGCGGTGAAGGACTTCGCGCCGGTCGGCATCATCGCCAATTCAGCGATCGCCATCGTCGTGCAGAAGGACTTTCCGGCGAGCGACCTGAAGGGCCTGATCGAGGTCATCAGGAAGGACCCCGGCAAGTACAACTATGCAACGGTCGGCACCGGCTCGACCCAGCATCTCACCGCCGAATTGTTCCGCCAGCGCGCCGACCTCAAGGCGCAGGCGGTGTCGTTCCGCACCACCGGCGAGGTGGTCACCGCGCTGCTGCGCAAGGACGTGGCCTATGCGGTCGATCTGGCACACGCGGTGCGCGGCCAGGTCGCGGCGGGCGAGCTCCGGCTGATCGCGGTCGCGACCGGGCGGCGCTTTCCCTCGCTCGCCAATGTGCCGACCATGATTGAGTCCGGCATGCCGGGCTTCGAGGTGAACGGCTGGTACGGCTTCGTCTATCCCGCCGGCGTGCCGGGCGAGGTGATCACGAAATCGCACAGGGCGTTGACCGATGTGTTGTCGCGCGACGCCGTGAAGAAGCAGCTGGAAAACATCGGCGCGGAGGCGGCGCTGTCGTCGCCGGAAGAGTTCGGCAAGCTGATTGCCGACGAAGTGGTCCGCTGGCGCGATGTGGCGAAGACTGCGGGTCTCGAGCCGCAGTAGCTTGCCACTCGGTCATTCCGGGGCGCTCGCCATAAGCGCGTTCACGCGCGTCTTCGACGCGCTATCGCGAGCGAGCCCGGAATCCAGTTAAGGAGAAAGTCCGTGCGGTTCTGGATTCCGGGCTCGCGGGCTTCGCCCGCGCCCCGGAATGACGGCGGTGGCTTACTTCGTCAGCCTGTCCACGCCCGCGGGCATCTGCTCTTCTCTCTCCGCGCGCATCTCCTCGCGCAGATCGATGGTGCTGCGGACGCCGATGTCGTCGAAGTGCTGGTCGAGGAACCGCCGCCCGGCGCGGCGGCCGGCGCGATGCAGCATCTCGAAGAAATCGAAATCGGTGTTGAGCCGGCTCGACGCCGTGAGCTTTCTCCCGATGAAGCCGAGATCGATGCGATGCACGTTGATCCGCCGGTACTCGCCGGGCCCGGTGCCGCGCTTCAGCGCGCCGTCGTCGATCAGCCGGCGCACGAACTCGATCGCGCGGTACTCGGCGACCAGCGACGAGTTGAACGTGATCTCGTTGATCCGGTTCATGATCTCCTGCGCCGAATGCGGCGTCTGCGTCCGCACCACCGGATTGATCTGCACCACCAGCACGTCCTCGGTCTGCGTGGTGCGGAAGAACGGATAGATCGGCGGGTTGGCGGTGTAGCCGCCGTCCCAGTAGGGCTCACCGTCGATCTCGACCGCGCGGAACACATGGGGCAGCGCCGCCGAAGCCAGCACTGCGTCGGCGTCGATCTTGTCGCATGGAAACACCCGCAGGCGGCCGGTGTGCACATTGGTTGCGGCGATGAACAGCGGCATGCCGCTTTTCTTCACTGCGTCGAAATCGACGAACCGGACGATCAGGTCACGCAGCGGGTTGATGTTGAGCGGGTTGGTGTCGTAGGGCGACAGCGTTCGCGACCACGCATCGATGAACGGCTGGAATGGAGCGGTCACGATCGGCACCAGCGAGAACAGGCGGTCGGAGATCGCGCGGTTGAGCTTCGACAGGTCGCCGTCGCGGCTCGCGGCGCGCCAGAAGTCGGCAAGGCGCTTGCGCGCCTCCTCCGGTCCACCGCGTGCGAGCCCGTCGGCCACCATCACGGCGTTGACCGCACCGGCCGAGGTGCCGGACATCCCTTCGATCTCGATCCGGCTGTCGTTCAGCAGCTCGTCGAGCACGCCCCAGGTGAACGCGCCGTGCGCGCCGCCGCCCTGAAGCGCGAGATTGATGCGCTTTCTGCCGTTGCCGCCGTTGACCTCGGGCCGGCCGCCGTTGGATTTGTTCTTGCGCAAGCCTCGCGGGATGAGACTCATCACTCGGCGGTCCAGCCTCCGTCGATGGAGATGTTGGCCCCCGTGATCGAGGCGGCCGCGTCCGAGGTGAGATAGAGCGCGAGCGACGCCACCTGATCGACGGTGACGAATTCCTTGGTGGGCTGGGCGGCCAGCAGCACGTCGCGCTTGACCTGTTCGGCGGTCATGTTGCGCGCTTTCATCGTGTCGGGGATCTGCTTTTCGACCAGCGGTGTCCAGACATAGCCCGGCGAGATGCAGTTGCACGTGACGCCGAAGGTCGCGAGCTCGAGCGCGACCGTCTTGGTCATGCCGGCGATGCCGTGCTTCGCCGACACGTAGGCGACCTTGAACGGCGAGGCGACCAGCGAGTGCGCCGATGCCGTCATGATGATGCGGCCCCATTTGCGCGCCTTCATGCCGGGCACCGCGGCGCGGATCGAATGGAACGCGGACGAGAGATTGATCGCGATGATCTGGTCCCATTTCTCGACCGGGAATTCCTCGATCGGCGCGACATATTGGATGCCGGCATTGTTCACGAGGATGTCGCAGGAGCCGAGTTGCGTTTCCGCGGTCTTGATCATCGCCGCGATCTCGGCGGGCTTGGTCATGTCGGCGCCCGAATAGATCGCCTTCACGCCGAATTCCTTTTCGATGCCGGCGCGCTCCTTCTCGATGTCGGCGGCAGCGCCAAAACCATTGATCAGCACATTGGCGCCATCCTTGGCGAAGGCACGGGCGATGCCGAGACCGATGCCCGAGGTGGAGCCGGTGACGACTGCGTTTTTCCCTTTAAGCATTTGAGATGCCTTATGAAATGGTGTGGGTCCGCCCTCACGGCGACGGCTCCTATGGAGCTCATCTCGGAAGGTGGCGATTGTAATGTTGCATTGCAACAGCAAAATGAGCGCTGCGCCACCGGCGTGAGCGCCATGCGAGCGGCCATCTTCGGACGCAATTGGGTTGGCTCACTGCTATGTTCGCAAGCCGCACGTTCGAGCTTATGTCATCCGCATGCCGCAGCCGGTTTTCCACGCCCCCGACCACGATCACGAGCGCTGCACCGCCGACGCGCTGGCGCATGCCGAGGCGCTGTGCGCCCAGCGCTCGCAGCGGCTGACGCCGATCCGCCGCCAGGTGCTGGAGGTGCTGCTCGGGAGCCACAAGCCGCTCGGCGCCTACGAGATCATGGACCGTGCCGCGGCCGATGGAACGCGGCCGGCGCCGATCACGATCTACCGGGCGCTGGATTTTCTCCGCGACAACGGCCTCGTGCATCGGATCGAGAGCCGCAACGCCTTCGTCGCCTGTGTCAGCCGGCACGAGAGCGGCGAGATGATCGTGTTCCTGATCTGCGAGCATTGCGGCGCGGTCGGCGAGGCGCCGTCGGCCGCCGTCGCCGATCAGCTCAAATCCGCCGCGCGCGCCGCGGGCTTTGCGCCGAAGGCGCCGGTGATCGAGATCTCCGGCGTCTGCGCACACTGCCAGAAGCACGAACACGTGACGTGACTTCGTGACGATGCTCGTGGTCGCACGCAGCTCCAACCGCACGAGCGGTGCGCTTCCTCCTCGGGCGGCGCACCACCCGTGTTGCGCCATACGCGATAACCCCGCCCGCAAGCGGGGAAGGGGACGTGGCGCTCCCCTCGCGAAAATTCGAACACTGCGCCAACTGCAATCATCCCGTTCGCACCCATGACCTCCGTCCCCGCCAGCCACACCCGGCCGCTCGACGCCGCCCATATGGCGCTCACGGTGCTGCTGTGCCTCGCCTGGGGCTTCAACCAGCCGATGGTCAAGCTCGCGATCCTCGAGGGTGTGCCGCCGCTCATTCAGTGCGCGATCCGCTCGGGCCTCGGCATGCTCATCGTGCTCGGCATCATGCGTTGGCGCGGCCTGCCGGTGCTGGCGCGCGACGGAACGCTGACCGCGGGCGTCGTTGCCGGTGTGCTGTTCGGCGTCGAGTTCCTGCTGATCTATCGCGGGCTCGTCTACACCACCGCGTCGCGTGCGGTGCTGTTCATCTATCTCGCACCGTTCTTCGTCGTGCTGGGCGCGCGGTGGCTGTTCCCGGGCGACCGCTTCGGCGTCATGCAGTGGGCCGGACTGCTGCTGGCCTTCGCCGGCATGGTGGTCGCTTTCGGCGTGCCGGCGCCCGCGTCCTCGCCGCACCAGCTCGTCGGCGACCTGATGATGGCGGGCGCGGCCGCGGCCTGGGCCGCGACCACGCTGGTGATCAAGGCGAGCTCGCTTGCGCGCATCTCGCCGGAGAAGACGCTGCTCTACCAGATCGTGCTCTGCGTGCCGATCGTGGGCGCCGGTGCCTTGGTGTTCGGAGAGCGCATCACGGCCATGCCGTCCGCGGTCGCGCTCGGCTCGCTCGCCTACCAGACGGTCGTGATCGGAACCACGTTCAGCCTGTGGTTCGCCCTGATCGTGAAGTTCTCGGCGAGCCGGCTTTCGGCCTTCACCTTTCTGACGCCGCTGTTCGGGGTGGCGGCCGGGCATTTCCTGCTGGGGGAGCCGCTCACGCCGGCTTTTGCCCTGGCGGTGGCGCTGGTGGCCGGGGGTCTCATCCTCGTCAACCGGCCGAAATGAAGCGGACCTGAGCCTTGACCCTGAAAACAAGGGTCGAGGTGGGGGCCTGAATTCGATCGGGGGAGGTGAAATTTGTGCCGCGATCGGGCTATATCAGGCCTGTCAGGAGAGGGTTCCAATGCTTGATGCCGGAATACAGCCGCGGCGCCAGTCGGTGGCGGTCAGGGTCGGGAATGTGACGGTCGGCGGCGGCGCCCCCATCGTGGTGCAGTCGATGACCAACACCGACACCGCCGACGTCGATTCGACCGTGCGGCAGGTGGCGGCGCTGGCCAACGCCGGTTCCGAGATCGTCCGCATCACCGTCGACCGCGACGAGGCCGCGGCCGCCGTGCCGAAGATCAAGGAGCGGCTGCTCAAGATCGGCTGCGACGTGCCGATCGTCGGCGATTTCCACTACATCGGCCACAAGCTCCTTGCCGACCATCCGGGCTGCGCCGAGGCGCTCGACAAGTACCGCATCAATCCCGGCAATGTCGGCTTCAAGGACAAGAAGGACCGCCAGTTCTCCGCCATCGTCGAGATGGCGATCAAGCATGGGAAGCCAGTGCGGATCGGCGCCAACTGGGGCTCGCTCGACCAGGAGCTGCTGACGCACCTGATGGACGAGAACTCGAAGTCCAACCAGCCCAAGGAAGCACGCGAGATCACCCGCGAGGCCATGATCCAGTCGGCGCTGCTGTCGGCCGCGCGCGCCGAGGAAATCGGCCTGCCGCGCGACCGCATCATTCTCTCGGCGAAAGTGTCGTCGGTGCAGGACCTGGTGCTGGTCTATGCCGACCTCGGCAAGCGCTCCGACTACGCCATCCATCTCGGCCTCACCGAAGCCGGCATGGGATCGAAGGGCATCGTCGCGTCCGCGTCGGCGCTCGGCATCCTGCTGCAGCAGGGCATCGGCGACACCATCCGCGTCTCGCTCACGCCCGAGCCCGGCGGCGACCGCACGCTCGAGGTGAAGGTCGCGCAGGAGATCCTGCAGACCATGGGTTTCCGCACCTTCGTGCCGCTGGTCGCGGCCTGCCCGGGCTGCGGCCGCACCACCTCGACCACGTTCCAGGAGCTCGCCGGCTCGATCCAGGCGTTCATCCGCGAGTCGATGCCGGAGTGGAAGAAGAAGTATCCCGGCGTCGAGGGGCTCAACGTCGCGGTGATGGGCTGCATCGTCAACGGCCCGGGCGAGAGCAAGCACGCCGACATCGGCATCTCGCTGCCCGGCACCGGCGAGGCGCCGGCGGCGCCCGTGTTCATCGACGGCAAGAAGGCGGTGACGCTGCGCGGCCCGACCGTGGCGCAGGATTTCCAGAAGCTGGTGATCGATTACATTGATCGCCGGTATGGCGTCGGCGGGGCGGGGCGGACCGCGGCGGAGTAGCATCGCGTGGCCACCGCCGCCGCCAGCGACGAGCCGCTTCGCGTCTCGCGGGTGATCAAGGCGCCGCCGCCGTCCGTCTATCGGGCGTTCCTCGATCCAGCGGCCATCGCGGCGTGGCGCCGGCCGGAAGGCATGACCGCCCGCATCTTCACATTCGATCCGCGCGAGGGCGGCGGCTACCGGATGGCGCTCGACTATGTCGATGCCGGTCCTGGCGTGCACGGCAAGACGTCGGAACGGTCCGATGCCTTCACCGGCCGCTTCGTGACGCTCGTCGCCGATCAGAAGATCGTCGAGGAGGTCGACTTTGTGTCGGACGATCCCCAGTTCGCCGGGACCATGCGGATGACGACATCGTTCGAGCCGGTGCCGGACGGCACCAGGGTCACGATTCTGGTCGAGAACGCGCCGCGGGGGATCGAGCCTGCCGACCACGACGCGGGCATCCGGTCTTCGCTCGCAAGCCTGGCCGCGTTCGTGGAGTGACTGCGGCGCCAAGCCGCCCTGCATCGACGCCTGGAAGCAAGCGTCAGGTAGGCGAAGGCGCGCAGTGCCGTGCCCACGAACAGTCTACCAAACGGAAGTTTGCGCCGTAGCCATTGTTGATGGCGGATGCGCTTGCCCGGAGTTTCCTACGCGATGCTCTTCTTGAGATCCAACAACGTCACCATCAACGTCATCGGGTCGAGCGGCGAGGGCTCGAAGCCGAGCGCGACATAGAACGCTCTGGCCTCCTCTGAGACGGCATGCACCAGGATGCCGCGGATGCCGATGGCATCGGCGGCGTTGAGCACCCGCAGGGCGGCGTCGCCCGCCTGATTGGTCAGCGCTACGCCTACTCCCAGACTGCCTTGGTCTTCATGGTTCGCCGCATTCGGGTATCGTGCCGAGTCGGCGCGTCGAGACGTGCCAGAAACTCGGCATAGGCCTCGCGGCTAACCTTGAGTTCCGTGCGGTCGAGCAGCGCCTCCTCCGCCGCACGCCGGGCGGCGTTGAGCACGAAATCCGTGCGGGTCTTGCCGAGGGTCCGGGCTGCGCGGTCGATCAGGTCGCGCTCCTCCGGCTTGATGCGGACATTTAGACTTTCGCGTTTGGTGCGCCGGACTGTGCTCATGTGCATGCTCGTTCGCGGCGGCTTTTTTGGAACGCCATGATGACAACTACACTAGCAGGCGGATTACACCTCGGCTAACCCCACAAAACTTCACCGTTCACAACCCCAATTCGCTGTGCGAGCCAAGCCGTACAAGCACCAGGTTGACCTTGTCCGGCTTGCGATAGATCAGCACCAGGTCCGGCTTGATGTGGCAGTCGCGGTGATCGCTCCATTCGCCGGAGAGCGGATGGTCGAAATTCCTTCTCGGCAGCAGCGTGTCGGCGGCAAGCATGTTGACGACCTGCATCAGGTCGGCGTCGAGCATCTGGCCGTGGCGACCGGCCTTCTCGCGCTTGTAGTCGCGTTTGAAGCGGTTGGTGTAGCTAATCGTCCGCATTCAGGCGCGACAGCAGCTTGTCGGGCGGGCCGGCCTTGACGACCTCGCCGCGCCGCGCGGCCTTCATCGCTTCGATCGTTTCTGCGTTCGGGACCAGTGGCTCGAACGGAAGCGCCTTGTCCTTGGCGATGCGAACCATCAGCAGGCGGAACGCATCGGACACGGTGAGTCCCATGGCCGCCAGCACGGCGGCGGCTTCATCCTTGATACGCTCGTCGATTCTGGCGCGGACAACGGAATTCTCTGCCATTTCAATGACCTTTTCTGGGCTACAATGTAGCTCAGACAGGCTCGAAGTCAAGGTGCCGACCGGCGCGACGCACACGTTCGGTCAATGCAGCGTGGGGTTTCGCTGTGCGCTCAACCCACGCACTTCCCGTTTCAACATGGCGACCTTGCATCGCAAAGATTGCTTCGTCCGGCTGGCAGCCGTAGACAAAGCCCACCACCGGGACCGGCAACCACCGGCAGCAAAACAACAGGTGGGAAACGCTGGGCTAAGGGCACTTCGATGACGGCGATGGAGGTCGGGGCGGGCGCGCCAAAGCGCTCGTTTCAGGAGGTTTGGGTCGTCAGCATCGGCCACGCCCTGACGCACTGGTACCCGGCCACGTTCTACCTGCTGCTGCCGCTCATCGGCTCCGAGCTTGGGCTGAGCTACACCGAGATCGGCTCGATCCTGACCTTCCAGTTCGCGGCCGGCGCGATCGCCAACATCCCCGGCGGGATATTCGTCGACACGGTGGGCCGCAAAGGCCTGCTGATGGCCGTGTCGCTGTTCTGGGTCGGGTTTCCCTACCTGGTGATGGGATTTTCGCACGTCTACTGGATGATGCTGGCCTGCGCCGCGATGGTCGGCGTCGGCAACAACCTGTGGCACCCGACCGCGATCCCGTGGCTCGCCGGACGCTTTCCCGAGCGCAAGGGCCTGGTGATGTCGTTTCACAGCATGGGCGCCAACGTGGGCGATGCGCTCGCGCCGCTCGCCGTCGGTGCCCTGCTGACAATCTTGAGCTGGCGCGATGTGGTTCTCATCAACGTGGTGCCCGGCGTCGTGATGTCGGTGCTGATCCTCGTCTACATCGGGCGTCGATCGAACGAGAAGGGCGCTGCGCCAGCCGCGGCGAAGAAGCCCGCCGGCGGCAGTGCCCAGCGTCTTGGCGCATTCGCATCGCTGCTGACCGACCGCGCGGTGGTCACGTTGTCGGTCGGCTCGACCTTCCGCACCATGACGCAAAGCGCGCTGCTGACGTTCCTGCCGGTCTATCTCGCGCGCGATATGGGCTATTCGCCGCTTTGGATCGGCATGTGCATGTTCGCGCTCCAGGCCGCGGGATTTGCCGCGGCGCCGATCGCCGGCCATTTGTCCGATACCATCGGCCGCCGGCAGATCGTCACCTCCAGCATGACGATGACGGCTCTGATCCTTCTCGCCATGATCTTCGCCGGCGGGACGATCTGGTTCGTCGTGCTGGTCGCGGTGCTGGGCTTCTTCCTGTTCGCGGTGCGCGCGGTGCTGCAGGCCTGGCTGCTCGATGCGACGCCGCCCGATCTCGCCGGCAGCGCCATCGGCATCCTGTTCGGGGCGCAGGCCGCAGGCGCGGCGATCGGCCCGATCTGCGCCGGGCTCCTCGCCGACCGCTACGGCATCATGGCCGCGTTCTATTTCCTCGCCGCCACGATCGTCGTCGCCAATCTGATGATTTTCGTGACGCCGTCGGGGTTGATGAGGGGTCGCTAGAGTTGGCGGGAGGTCACGCCTTGCCAACCCCACCTATGGTCGTCACTCGGTTCGTTGGGTGACCGACATCCGCTTGTCCCGCCATTGCTGCAACAGTCGTTCGCGCAGCACGCGCATGAAACCCGGCGGCAGCATCCCATAAACGACGGACGACAGATCACCGTTCACTGCAGGTCGCAGATCGGGACCGGGCCAGATGAAATCGTTGGCTTCGGTCAGCACCACCCATGAACGCCCGGCATCGAGCCCCAGCCTTTGCGTCGTCGCTTGTGGAATCTCCAAAGCGTCGTCGGGCTCTTTCGGCGGCGCGTGCGTCACGGGCAGCACACGGACGACGGGATGCTGGCCTTCGCGCAGCAGCACCAGCACTATCGCGCATGGGCGATCCTTCACACCCTCCTCGCGGCCTTGGCGCGCTTCGCGCTCCCACAAATACGAATAGCGGATGACGAGGCCCGGCCGCGGGGCCGGCCAGTTCACGGCTTCCAGTCTTTCAGTTCGGCGTCGAGATCTGCATCGTCAGCCGAGGGCGTGGCATTGGCGATCAGCGCCATCTCCTCGTCGGTGAAGTCTTCAAGACGCACCACACGGCGGTCGCGGCGCTTCAGCCTCGCATATTCCTCGGCCGAGATGATCACCAACCGGTCGCGCCCGTTCTTGGTGACGATCACTGGCTCGGACAGGGCCTTGTCTGCCAAAGACCCGTAATTCTTGATGAATTCTGCCGTCGAGACCTTCATGCGAATAATCCATATTATTCGGATAATTCATATAATACCGTGCCGCGCGGTTGTTCTCAACCCCAGACCGCTCCCGCAACCTCCACCACCAGCTCGAGCTTGCGCCGCTGCTCGTCGGGCGTCAGCGCATTGCCCCTGATCGTGCTGGCAAACCCGCACTGCGGGCTCAGCGCAAGCTGCTCGATCGGCGCAATCCGGGCCGCCTCCTCGATCCGGCGCTTGATCTCGTCCCTGGTTTCGAGTTTGCCCTTCTTGGTCGTGACCAGACCCAGCACGGCGGTCTTGTTCTTGGCGAGATGCTTCAGCGGCGCGAAGGTGCCGGCGCGCGGGCTGTCGTATTCGAGAAACAGCGCATCGACGTCGATGGCGCTGAAGGCGAGCTCCGCCACCGGATCGTAGCCGCCCTCCGCGGCCCAGCTGCTTTCGTGGTTGCCGCGGCACATGTGCATGCCGACGACCATGTCGTCCGGCACCTCGCGCAGGCACTCGTTCAAGAGCGCCACGTAGGTCGCAGGCAGGGCGTCCGGGTCGTCGCCGCGCCTCACCACGCCGTCGCGCATTTGCGGATCGCACAGGAACGGCAGGTTGGTCTCGTCGATCTGCACGTAGCGGCAGCCGGCCTGATAGAGCGCCGCGATCTCCTCGCGATAGACGCGGGCAAGGTCGGCGAAGAACTCCGCCATGTCCGGGTAGGCGGTCTCGTCGATCGCGGCGCGGCCGCCGCGGAAGTGCAGGATCGTCGGCGACGGGATCGGCTGTTTGGCGACCAGCCCCGCGCGATCGGCGACGCCCTTGAGCGCCGCGAAATGGTGCACGGCGAGCGGCTGGACCCGCTTCAGCTTGCCTTTGACCACCACGCGCGGCGGCGCAAACTCGATGTCGCCGGCCTCGTTGTGAAACCGCGTCGGCAACGAGCCTTCGAAGCCGACGCCGTCGATGCGCTCGATGAAATCCATGAACCAGTGCCGGCGGCGGAACTCGCCGTCGGTGCACACCCTGAGGCCTGTGTCGCGCTGCAGCGCCACCGCGTCGTCGATCGCGCGCGTCTCGACCGCCCACAGCTCGTCGGCGCTGACGCGCCCTTGCGCGCGGCCGCTCCGCGCCTCGTGGATCGCCGTGGGCCGCAACAGGCTGCCGACGACTTCGGCCTTGAACGGAGCAAGCGGGGATGCGGGCACGGGGAGGTTCCTTTGTTTCGCTTTCTATGCGGTTCGGTGGACCGTGGCGGCTGCAATTTGCCGTTTCGGCGGATAAGATTGGACTGTCAGCCGGGAGGAAACAACATGAGTTCGCTCAGCGGCAAGCAGGGACCGCGCTATCGGCACACCGCGACCGACGCCACGCCCTACGAAACCATCGGCGTCGACAAGCTCACGCCGATCATCGGCGCCGAGATCAGCGGCATCGACCTCGCGCAGGCGCTCTCCAACCGCCAGCTCGACGAGATCCACCGGGCGCTGGCCGAAAACCTGGTGATCTTCTTCCGCGACCAGAGCATCACGCCGCAGCAGCAGCTCGCCTTCGGCCGCCGGTTCGGCGAGTTGCACATCCATCCCGCGGCGCCGCACGAGCCGGGCGAGCCGGCGCTGATGAAGATCTACGCCGACAAGGATTCACCGCGCGCCAACGGCGAGGGCTGGCACACCGACGTGTCCTGCGACTTGGAGCCGCCGATGGGCTCGATCCTCTACATCCGGCAATGTCCGCCGCACGGCGGCGACACGCTGTTTGCCAGCATGTACGCGGCCTACGAGGCGCTGTCGGAGCGGATGAAAACGTATCTCGCGGGGCTCACCGCGCTGCACGACGGTGAACAGGTCTATCGCGGGCTCTATGCGAATGCGGGCGTCGCCGACAAGCCGAGCTATCCGAGCGCCGAGCATCCGGTGATCCGCACCCATCCGGTGACCGGCAAGAAGGCGCTCTACGTCAACCGCGGCTTCACGCGCCACATCATCGGCATCCCGCGCGACGAGAGCGATGCGATCCTGGCCTATCTCTACCAGCACGCGGAGAACCCGCTGTTCCAGTGTCGCTTCCGCTGGACCGGGAACGCGATCGCGTTCTGGGACAATCGCTGCGCCCAGCACCGCGCGATGTGGGACTACTGGCCGCACACCCGCGCGGGCACGCGGGTGACCATCAAGGGCGAGCGGCCGTTCTAAGGTCAAGGGTTACAACGTAGGCGTGGCCCGGATGAAGCGAAGCGCAATCCGGGACAGAAGCAGTCACACGCCGCATTCCGCTTCGCTTCATGCGGGCTACTGTTGCTGGCAGCACGCGGGTGACGATCAAGGGCGAGCGGCCGTTCCGACCGTTCCGCGCCGGCGTCAGTAATCGTACGGCCAGCACTGCCAGCCGTACGGGGTCGAGACCCAATTCCAACAGGAATTGCCGTACCAGCCGTATCCGAGTCCACCGCCGATCACGACGACGCGGCGACGGTGATTGAATCGGCCGTTGTGAAAGCCGCGGGGATCGGCCACGCGCGCCGTGCCAAACGCGGCCCGCGCTTGCGGGCTGAATGTTGCCGCGCGGTTGCCGGAAAATGTTCCGACCGGACCGGCACCCATTCCGCCCCAGTTGCCGCCGCCCCAGCCGCCCATGTGGCCGCCACCCATTCCGCCGCCCATGTGGCCGCCACCCATTCCGCCGCCCATGTGGCCGCCACCCATTCCACCACCCATGTGGCCGCCACCTCCGCCACCCATGTGACCGCCGCCACCTCCACCATGTCCTCCGCCACCACCACCGCCGCCGCCGCGCGCGAGCGCGCCGGAAACCGGCAGTGCGAGAGCCGTTGCAAGAACCACTGCGAGGGCAAGTCCCTTGCGCATGACATCCCTCCATGTGTTGAAGAATGTCGTCCCTGTGTTGCAGCTAAGCGCGCGCGTGCGGAACCGCACGGGCTTCACACGTTGTTGACTGCGGTCGCATGGAAGCGGATTGGCTGCGGACGCGCGGAACCGGCGCGTGCGCGCTATTTCAGAATTTCCAGCGTCAGCGGCTTGAGCCTGAAGTTGTTGCAGGCGTTGAACAGGATCGGACAGTTCGAGATCGCCACGATCTGCGGCATCAGCGCCTTCATGATCATGTAATCGCCGGGCTTGCCCTTCGGCAGCCGGATTTCCCATTTGCCGTCGGCGTCGTAGGCGACCGTCATGAACACGTTGAAGCAGGCGTCGATGTTGAAGTTCCAGCGATCCATGCCGTAGCCGCGGATCGCCTTCTCCAGGTTCTCCTGGCAGTTCGGCTGGCCTTTGCCCTTGTCGCCATAGCGCATCGTGTTGAGGTGCTCGGAGCAGTAGCCGCCGCCGCAGTAGTTCTCGCCGGTCAGGTCCTCCTCGATGGTCCACATCGGCTGCGTGCGGTTGCTGTAGAGCGTCATCGGCTTGGTGAACTTCCAGGAGAGGTTGACGGCGCGGCTGCCGTGCATCGACAGAAGCTCGCGCGGATCGTCGCGGTTGAACGAGATCAGGTCGGCGACCTGCTCGCCCTCCGGCTGGGTCATCTTGAAGCGTTGGCCGGCTTCGATCTCGAAGCTGATGTTGCCGGCCGGCGGCAGGGTCACCGGCTCGCCGGGCTTGAGGGTGGCTGTGGCTTTGCTCATACGCGCCTGATCCTTCTGGGCTTTTTCCGGTGAAACGCACTCTACAACGCCGTCGCTAGTTTGCGCCTGCTGATGGGTTGACTCCCTTCTTGTTCACGATATGTGCATGATGCCTGTTCAGTCGAGATCGCCGTCGATCGATCGCGGCTTGTGAGACGGAGCAAGGTGCGGTGCCCGACAACTGGCATCGCGTTGGAGCGCCGGGAGGCGCCGGGCCCTACGTCACTGGGCCAGCGCGCCCGAAGCGGCAACCCCTGGTAACAGGGGACCTGCCGTGGCGCGCGGCGGACCCCGGATTTGGGTTCGCCAACCGGCGGCGATCCGCCGGTGGCGCCTCCCGGCGCTCCATCGCCTCTTCCGAGAGGGACGGAAAAAGGGAAACGGGCCGGCCCGGGCGCCCGAATTCAATTCCCCGGGGCATGAAGCACGTCCGCTGCGCTGTTTGACAACGTGAAGCAGAATGATCGGGCGCGATTGGCCCCCATCGTTTCGATGGCAGAGCGCGCCTACGACAGCGAGCTCTTCAGCGCGCTCGCCGCGATTGCGTAGCCGCCGAGCGCGCCGTCGATGAAGTGCACGTGGTTCGACTGCGTCGGCGACGGCGTGAAGCAGGTCATCATCGCCGCGTGCTGGCGATGCGTGCCGTAGCGCAGGATGCCTTTCGCCGCGCGGTCCTTGAGATGCTCCTCGATCTCCTCGGCGAGCGACAGCGTGCAGTCGAGCACCATGCGAAGCGAGTCGTCGAACTTGCGGAAGTCCGAATTGTCGATCAGCTCGCGGGTGTATTTCGCCGGAATGAAGCCGCCGACCTTGATGCCCAGGCGCATCACCGCGACGGCGAAGAACGTCCAGGCCAGCACCTTGATCCGCCGCACCCACAGCGCTTCGCCGGGCTTGCGCGAGGCGCGCGCCTCGAGCTCGAAGCCCTGCGGCGGCCAGGACAGGCGCAGCTTCTGCCCCGGCACCGGCCGCGAGGCGTCGGGCGTCTTCTCGACGATCCGGGCAATGTCCTCGACCGCCGTGCGGAAGGCATCCATGTCGGCACCGGGCGCCGGCGCGACGACCAGCGACAGCACGACGCCGCGCGAGGAGGGGATTTCCTCGTAGCGGCAGGACAGCCCGCTCAGGTCCGGCCGCGCGCCGGGCGGGCCCGCGCGGAGTGCGATGTCGCCGCGCTTCATCGCCGCGTCCGCGAAGGCGATGCCGCCGCCGGCAAACATCGCAATCGCGATGTTTTGCGACGGCGCATAGCGCGCCACGCGCACGTCGAGGCCCTGGGCACGGATCTCCCCAACCGAGACCATGCCGACCCGCAGCGACAGGTCGAGGTCATCGCGAACCCAGGCGGCGGTCGCGGTCAGCGCTGCGCGCGCCTGGTCGGCGTCGGCCGCGGACACCGCAAAGCTCGCGCCGTCGCCGCCGAACACGAAGGGGAATTCGCGATCGCCGAGCGCGTTGGTGACCGCGACGATCACGGCCGCGCCGGCCATGTTGACGGCCTTGTAGCGGTTCTCGGCGATGGCTTTGGTGGATTGCACGACGTCGGCGGTGCCGACCACCCAGTCGTCCGGCAGCGGGCGAAACAGCGCCGGGGCCATGACCTTGGTGAAGTCGCGGAACACCGGCAGGCTTGCGTAGAAGCCGTCGGGCGCAGGCGTCATAGCGGCGTCTCGCCATCGCGCCGTGCGAGGATTGCGGCCTCTTCCAGGTCGAGGTCGCGCTCCAGCCGGCGCCGCGATTCGTCGGTGATCTTGCCGCTGCGGAGAAGCCCGTAAAGGAACTCGCGCTCCGCTGCGATCAGCTCGAGCCGCAGATCATTCCTGACGCGCGCGGCCGCCATCCCGCTGAGGTCGGCGGGCATCAGCCGCTCGCGGTGCTCGTGGCGGGCGTTGAGGAAGGCGACGACGTCCTCGCTCAAGCCGCGCTCGGCGGCGATCCGGTCGAGATGCTCGCGCGCGGCGCGGATCGCCTCGCTGCGGGCCTCGAGCTCGGCCTGCCGCTCGGCCCGATGCTCGGCATGGCTCTGGATGCCGATGCCGAGCCAGCGGATCACCGCCGGCAGCATCAATCCCTGCCCGACCAGCGTGACGATGATGACGCCGAAGGTCGCAAACAGAATGAGGTCGCGGTAGGGGAACGGAGCGCCGCCTTCGATCGTCAGCGGAATGGCAAGCGCGGCCGCCAGCGACACCACGCCGCGAACGCCGATGAACGACAGCAGGGCCGGCCATTGCCACGGCGGCGAGGGATCGCGGCGCGCCAGCGGCGGGATCAGCCAGCGCGGCAGATAGATCGCGGGAAACACCCAGACGATCCGGGCCAGGATCACGATCGCCACGGTGATCGCGGTGGCGGCGAGAATCTCGGCAACCGGAAAATTCTGCGCCTTTTCGATCAGGGTGCGGGCCTGCAATCCCGTGATCAGGAACACGAAGCCCTCGATCAGGTAGACGATCAGGTCCCAGAAGAAGATGCCCTGAAGCCGCGTGGCCGCCGAGATCAGCCGCGGGCCGTTCCAGCTCACATAAAGGCCCGCGGCGACGGTCGCGAGAACGCCCGAGCCGCCGATCTGGTGCGGCACCAGGAAGGCGAGAAACGGCGTCATCACCGACAGCGTGATCTCGACCCGCGGGTTCTGCGCCCAGTGCCGCAGCCGCAGGCTGAGCCAGCCGACGCCGATGCCGTAGACGATTTCGCCGACGACGATCAGGGCGAAGGTTCCCGCCGCCTGCGGTGCCGAGAACATGCCGGTCGACACCACGACGACGGCGAAGCGATAGAGGATCAGCGCGGTCGCATCGTTGGCGAGACCTTCGCCTTCGAGCACCACCAGCAGGCGGCGCGGCAGCCCGAGCCGTCGCGCGATGGCGAGCGGTGCGACCACGTCGGGCGGCGACACGATCGCGCCGAGCACCAGGGCGACGCTCCACGGCCAGCCGAGCAGATAGTGCATCGCCGCCGCCACCGCGACGGTGGTGAACACCACCGCGCCGAAGGCGAGCAAGGTGATCGGCCGCAGGTTGAAGCAGAACTCGCGCCAGCTCATCGACACGCCGGCCGAATAGATCAGCGGCGGCAGCATCACCAGCAGCACCAGTTCGGGCGCAAGCTCGACCGGCGGCAGGCCGGGGATGAGCGCCAGCCCGACGCCGGCGATGACCAGCAGGATCGACGGCGGCACGCTGATGCGCTGGGCGATGACGGCGATCACCACCATCACGGCCAGCAGCGACGAAATGGTGAGGATGACGCCGGTCATTTCTGGAACAGGCCCGCGGCGATGTTGACGGTCAGCGCCACGATCGCCGTGCTGAAGAAGAACGACAGCGCGCCGTGCGCCACGACCATGCGCCGGATCGCCTTATTGGTGACCGCCACATCGGAAACCTGAAACGTCATGCCGATCACGAACGAGAAATAGACGAAGTCCCAATAGTCGGGTTTGGCGTTGCCCGGAAAATTGAGGCCGTTGCGGCGTGAGGCCTCGCCGTAGAAATCGTGGGCGTAATGAAGAGCGAAGATGGTGTGGGTGAAGGTCCACGACAAGATCACGGTGGCGGCGGCCAGCGCGACATGGAACCCGTAGTGGGGATTGGCGCGCTCGAGCGCGGCGAGCTCGGCGAGTATGGCGCCAAGGCTTGCGATCGCCGCGCCGACCGCCAAAAGCAGGATCGCCAATGCCCCTTCATCCTGGATCGCCGCGTTGCGCTTGATGGCTGCGACAGTCGAGCAGCGGGCCATGACGGTCGTGGCCCAAACGAGATAGATCAGGACGCCGGTGTCCCAGCCGATCAGCACGCGCATGACCGGCGCGAGATCGGTCAGCCGCAGCGCGAAGGCTGCGGCGATGCCGACGACGGCCGAGATCACCAGGCGCTTGTGCGCCATGCCGACCCGGACGATCCAGGTCGGGCGCTTGGCCGTGGTGTTCATGGAGCCGGCGCGGGCGCCCTAGGCGCGCCGCTCCGCGATGAAGCGGGCCGCTTCCTTCAGGGTCGTAGCGTCGGCACCGAACGGCGCGAGCGCGCTTTCGGCATCCTTCACCAATTGATCGAGCCTGGCCCGCGCACCGGCAACGCCGAGCAGGTCGACCAGCGTCGCCTTGCCGAGCGCTGCGTCCTTGCCGGCGGCTTTGCCGAGGGTCGCGGCATCGCCCTCGACGTCGAGCAGGTCGTCGGCGATCTGGAACGCCTGGCCGATCACCTGGCCGTAGCGGCTCACCGCCTCGTGCTTGGCCTTCGGCGCGCTGCCGAGGATCGCGCCGGCGACGCAACAGAACTTCAGGATCGCGCCGGTCTTCATCGCCTGAAGCGTCAGCACGTCTTGCTCGCCCTGCGGCGTGTCGTTCTTGCCGAAGCGTCCTTCGGCCGCGAGGTCGAGCATCTGGCCGCCGACCATGCCGCCGAGGCCCGCGGCGCGGGCGAGCCCGGTGACGAGGGCAATGCGGACCTCCGCGTCGGGATGTGTCTCGGGCCGGCCAAGCACGTCGAAGGTAAAGGTGAGCAGGCCGTCGCCCGCCAGGATCGCGGTCGCCTCGTCGAATTTCTTGTGCGCGGTCGGCCGGCCGCGGCGCAGATCGTCGTTGTCCATCGCCGGCAGGTCGTCGTGAACCAGCGAGTAGCAATGCACCAGCTCGATGGCAGCGCCGGCCATCAGCGCGTGCTCGCGACGGACGCCGAACAGCGCCGCGGTCTCGACCGTCAGGAACGGGCGCAGTCGCTTGCCGCCGCCGAGGCTCGAATAGCGCATGGCCTCGGCGATGCGCGGCGGCCGGGCGATCTCGCCCTCGGCCAGGGTTTTGCCCAGCAGCCGGTCGAGCAGGTGCTCGGTTTCGCTGGCCGCGGCGTTCAGGCGCGCGGCAAACGAGGCTTTGGGAGCGGTATCGGATTTGGCGGCGGTGCGCGGCATGGGATGAATTGTGCTTAACTCCGGAACAATGACAAGCGCCGCTTCTCCCCGAAAAACCGCGTTTCGGTTGATCCGCTGGCTGATTGTGGCAGTGGTCGCCTTGATTCTTCTGCCGTATTTGATCGCGCCGCTCTACCGCGTGGTGGACCCGGTGTCGACACTCATGCTGGGGCGATGGATTTTCGGTAAACGGGTGGAGCGGACCGTGGTCCCGCTTGGTCAGGTTGCGCCGGTCCTGCCGCGCACCGTGATCGCCTCCGAGGACGCGCGGTTCTGCACCCATCGGGGGGTCGATTTCATCGAGTTGCGGGCGGCGCTGGACGACGCCGAGGACATCACCGACGCCCGCGGCGGCTCGACCATCAGCCAGCAGCTGGCCAAGAACCTGTTCCTGTGGCCGGGCCGGAGCATTGTCCGCAAGGGGCTGGAGTTCCCGCTGGCGCTGTGGATCGATCTGGTCATCCCCAAGCGGCGGATCATGGAAATCTATCTCAACATCGCCGAATGGGGGCCGAACGGCGAATTCGGCGTGGAGGCGGGGGCGCGAAAGGCCTTCAACAAGCCGGCCAAGGAGCTGACGGCGGCCGAGGCCGGGCTGCTCGCGGCGGTCCTGCCGAACCCCAGGCGGCGCAGCGCCATGCAGCCGCGGCCGGGGGTGCGCCGGATCGCCGGGATCGTCCAGGGCCGGGCGGCCCGGGCCCGCTCGATCGATGCGTGCTTGAAGGGGTAGTGGACCAACCGGCCGCGGCCAAGCGCTCCGCCGTCATTCCGGGTTCGGCCCCATAGCGCGTCGAAGACGCGCGTCAACGCGCCTATGGGCCGCCCCGGAACGACAATCTCATGGGCTCTAGCCTTGGCGGAAGCGTTCCTCTATAAGCCCGGCTTCCCGAAGGTTTAGACGGTCCGGCGCCCCTGGCGCCGATGATTTTGAAGGAGTTGCCTCCATGGCCGTGCCAAAGAAAAAAACCTCGCCCTCGCGGCGTGGCATGCGCCGTTCGGCGGATGCGCTGAAGCAGCCGACTTACGTGGAAGACAAGGACTCGGGCGAGCTGCGCCGCCCGCACCACATCGACCTCAAGACCGGCATGTATAAGGGCCGCCAGGTGCTGAAGCCGAAGACCGAAGTCTGATAAAAAAGTTGCAGGTCGTCCGCATGCCGGAGGGGGCTCGGCCATGTACCTGATCGGTTTCCCGCTGCTCATCATTCCGTTCGCGATCTACAACATGATCGCGTTCCTGACGCCCGGGATGAGCTGGACCGGCACGGTCGCGAGCATCCATCTGATCTCGGGCCAGACCTGGACCGTGACGCCGGAGGAGATCATCCTGGCGTTCTCGATCCTGCTGCTCGGCATCGAGGTCATCAAGGCCGCGCGCATGGGGCTGCGCGGGATCATGGACCACATCCTGTCGATGATCCTGTTCGTGGTGATGCTGGTCGAGTTCCTGCTGGTGGCGCGCGCGGGCACCTCGACCTTCTTCCTGCTGATGACGATCTCGTTCGTCGACGTGCTGGCGGGCTTCATCATCACCGCGCGCACCGCGCAGCGCGACATCCAGATCGACAAGACCGATCAAGCGATCTCGTGACGGTGGCGTCAATCTTGTCATGAGCCGCGATTTCCATTTGCCCGGCCGTTCGCCCGTCGTCTCCGGCGAGGGGATGGCTGCCACGTCGCATCCGCTGGCGACGCTCGCCGCGATCGACGTGCTGCGCGCGGGCGGCAATGCCACGGATGCGGCGATCACCGCGGTCGCGGTGCTGTGCGTGATCGAGCCGCACATGACCGGGATCGGCGGCGATTGCTTTGCGCTGATCGCCGAGCCGGGCAAGCCGGTCTGGGGCTACAACGGCTGCGGCCGCTCCGGCGCGAAGGCCTCGACCGAGGCGCTGCTCGCCAAGGGCGTCAAGACCATCGAGGCGACCTCGCCGCACGCCGTCAACGTGCCGGGAACGATCGAAGCCTGGGATGCGATCCTGAAGGCGCGCGGCACCTGGCCGCTCGACCGCGTGCTCGCGCCGGCGATCAGATATGCCGAGCATGGCTTTCCGGTCGCCTCGCGCGTCGCCAATGACTGGAAGGGCCTCGTCGGCAAGCTCGGTAACAGCGCCGGCGCCACCAGGCACTATCTGCCCGGCGGGCGCGCGCCGGCCGAGGGCGACGTCATCAGGTTGCCGGCGCTGGCGGAGACATTGAAGGCCATTGCCAGGAGCGGCCCTCGCGCGTTCTACGAGGGCCCGATCGCCGACGACATGGCGGCGACGCTGGCCGCGGCGGGCTCGGTGCTGACCGCCGAGGACTTTGCCAGCCATCGCGGCGAGGCGGTGACGCCGATCTCGACCGGCTATCGCGGCATCGATCTGGTGGAGATCCCGCCGAACACCCAAGGCCTCACCGCGCTGGTGACGCTCAACATCCTGGAAAATTTCGATCTGGCGTCACTCGAAGCGCTCGGTCCCGACCGCTTTCATCTGATGCTCGAGGCCGCGCGGCTGGGCTTTGCCGTGCGCGACGCCCACATCGCCGAGCCCTCGCACATGCGCGTGGCCGTCGAGGCGCTCAACGACAAGGCGTTCGCCAAGAAGCTCGCGACGAAGCTCGACCGCGCCAAGCGCGTGCCGCTGCCGTCCGCGCCTGCACCCGGCAGCGACACGGTCTACCTCACGGTGGTCGACCGCGACCGGCGCGCGGTGTCGCTGATCAACTCGCTGTTCTCCGCGTTCGGCTCGGCCATCGGCACCGAGAAGTCCGGCGTGCTGTTCAACAACCGCGCCTCGGGCTTTGTGCTCAATCCCGGCCATCCGAACGCGCTCGGGCCCGGCAAGCGGCCGATGCACACCATCATCCCGGCGCTGGCGATGCGCGGCGGCCGCTGCGATACGACGTTCGGCGTGATGGGCGCGCACTACCAGCCGATGGGGCACGTGCAGATGGTGCTCAACCTGTTCGACTACGGCATGGATGTGCAGAGCGCCATCGACGCGCCGCGCGCGTTCTTCGTCGGCGAAGACACGGTGATCGAGCGCGGCATGCCGGCCGCGACAATCGAAGGCCTCAAGGCGCGCGGTCACAAGATCGTCGTCGCGCCGACGCCGTGGGGCGGCGCGCAGGCGATCCGCATCGATTGGGATCGCGGCGTGCTGATCGGCGGCTCCGAGCCGCGCAAGGACGGTTGCGCTCTGGGCTATTGATTGTTCAACTGCCGGATGCGCTCGATCGTCGCCTGATAGGCGGCGATGACCTCGGCAGGATCGGCGCGGCGCTTCTCGCGGGCCTGCGGAACCTTCTGCTGCGCGGCAATCAATTGCGTCAAAAAAGTCGCGGCGCGGCGCGCCGGACGGCGATGCGCCTCTTCGTTGTGGGGCGCAAGCCTGATCAGCGGAACGAGAGCCCTGCTCGAAGATGGTAAATCGGTTGCTTCCGGCATTGCGCTCTCCTGTCTCGCGACGGGACAAAAGCGGTCCCGCACCGGGGACATCGCAACCGCTGTGCCAGCATCGTTAGCTGTCAGTATACGCGCCGGTTTGCCGTTTATTCATGGGTCATTGCTATTTTCACCAGCCAATTAACGCTGCGGTGTCGCACAACGGGGCAACGCGGCAATCCCAAAAAGGTTCGCCCGTGACACAGGATCGTGAGACACGCCCATCGGTATTCCGTGCGGCCGAGCCGGCGCAGAGCGCCGATGTGTTCGCGTCCGGCGACGTGTTCGCGAAGCCTGCGGCGCTCGCCATGCCGGCGGCCGAGATCGCGCGCGAGCCGGCGTTCGATCCGGCGCGCATCATGGCGTCGATCGGCGAGGCGCCCTACGAGTGGACGATCGCGACCGATGTGCTGGCCTGGGGCGCGAATGCGACCGAGGTGTTGTCGGTCGGCGGCCTCGCCGCGATATCGAGCGGGCGCAACTACGCGAAGCTCCTCGCGGCCGATGCGGCGATCAGCCGGTTCGACGCGGTGATGAAGTCGCCGCAGCGTGACGCGGGCAACGGCGTGCCGTATCAGGTCCAGTATGCGCTGCAGCCGTCCGGCTCCGACAAGCCGCTGTGGATCGAGGATGTGGGCCGCTGGTTCGCCGGCTCCGACGGCAAGCCTGAGCGCGCGCACGGCGTCGTCCGCGTCATTAATGACCGGCACGACCAGGAGGAGCGGCTCACCTATCTGTCGCGCTTCGACGGGTTGACCGGCGAGATGAATCGCTTCCATCTGACCGAGGTGCTGGAGTCCACGCTCGCGCAGGCCGTGGCGCAGCGCGGCTCGTGCGGCTTCATGCTGGTGGCGGTCGACAACGTCGCGCGCATGAACGAGTCTTACGGCTTTGAGGTGGCGGACGAAGCGATCGGCGCGGTGGCGAAGCGCCTGCGCGCCAAGATGCGCGGCGGCGACCAGCTCGGCCGCTTTTCCGGCAACAAGTTCGGCGTGATCCTCAACAACTGCACGCCGGCCGACATGGAGAAGGCCGCCGAGCGGCTGATCGCCGGCGTCCGCGACGATGTGATCCGCACCGGCGCGGGCCCGGTGGCCGCGACCGTGACCATCGGCGGCGTTACCGCGCCGCGTCATGCGGCAAACGTGGCGGAGGTTCTCGCCCGCGCCCAGGAGACGCTCGACCGCGCCAAGACCAAGCGGCTGGGTTCGTTCCAGGTCTATCGTCCGAACGTCGAGCGCGAGGCGCTGCGCCGCGAGAACGTGCGTGCCGCCGACGAGATCGTCAATGCGCTGAACGAGCGCCGCATCCTGCTGGCGTTCGAGCCGGTGGTCGAGGCCGTCACCCGCCGCAAGGCCTACTATGAATGCTTGATGCGGATTCGCCGCGCCGACGGCTCGCTCGCGGCGGCGACCACGGTTATTCCGGTGGCCGAGCGATTGGGCCTCGTGCGGCTGCTCGATCATCGCGTGCTGGAGCTCCTGGTCAGCGAAATGGCCGCGGTGCCCGCGCTCCATGCCAGCGTCAACGTCTCGCCGGCCTCGATCACCGATCCCGACTGGTGGTCGACGCTGGGCGCGCTGCTTCGCGCCAATGCCGGCGTGGCCGAACGACTGATCGTCGAGATCACCGAGTCGATGGCGATTCACGACGTCGACGACACGCGCGGGTTCGTGACGCGGGTGAAGGACCTCGGCTGTCGGATCGCGATCGACGATTTCGGCTCGGGCTTCACTTCGTTCCGCAACCTCCGCAAGCTCGGCGTCGATGTGCTGAAGATCGACGGTGCGTTCGTGCATAACCTGACCCGCTCCGACGACGATCGTTCGTTCGTGCGCTCGCTGATCGATCTGGCGCGGCGGCTCGGGCTCAAGACCGTCGCCGAGTGGGTGCAGGACGAAGACAGTGCAAGTCTTCTCAGCGAATGGGGCTGCGACTACCTGCAGGGTGCGCTGGTCGGCCTTGCCAAGGTCGAGCGTCCGTGGGGCGACACGGTGCAGGTCGATCGCCGCAAGAGCACGCGCACCTAGAGCATGATCCCCGAAGCTGAAGCGGGGTGGCGAATCGAAGAAAAATCATCCCGCTTTGGGCCGCGCCGGCGCTGCGACATTTGGTCCGCGCGGCGACCGGCAGCATGAACAAGGATTAATCCGCTCGCCAGCGCGCCGTAAGGGTGCGCGCTCCATCTTGGCCGTCAGACGCGCTGCAAAAGCGCAGACAACCGAGTGATGGAGACTGTCCCAATGAAGAACGAGATTTTTCCGAAAGCGAGCCGCTTCTGGTCGAAGCGGCGCTTCGTGCTGCTGGCCTCCGTTGCGGCCGTCGGCGCGGGCGTGATGCTCGCCGGCCCGGCCTACCCGCCGATCGCGCTCAAAGGCACGCCGGCGCTCGCCGTCGAAGCCGTGCAGCAGCAGGCCGGCTTTGCCGACCTCATCGAGAAGGTGAAACCCGCGGTGATTTCGGTGCGGGTCAAGATCGACCAGGCCGCCGACCGGACCGACGGCAGCGGCAATTCCCGCATGGAGCAGTTCGGCGACAGCGAAGGCCTGCAGCGCTTCTTCCGCCAGTTCGGCATGCCCGACACGCCCAACTTCCGCATGGCCCCGCGCGGCCGCCAGATGGTGACCGGGCAGGGCTCGGGCTTCTTCATCTCGGCCGACGGCTATGCGGTGACCAACTTCCACGTGGTCGACCACGCCAAGACCGTGCAGATCCAGACCGACGACGGCAAGACCTACACCGCCAAGGTGGTCGGTGCCGACCAGAAGACCGATCTGGCGTTGATCAAGGTCGACGGCGACAAGAAGTTCGCGTTCGTCGAATTCTCCGACAAGCAGCCGCGGGTCGGCGACTGGGTGATCGCGGTCGGCAATCCGTTCGGGTTGTCCGGCTCGGCGACCGCGGGCATCGTCTCGGCGCGCGGCCGCGACATTGGCGCGGGCCCGTATGACGACTTCATCCAGATCGACGCGCCGATCAACAAGGGCAACTCCGGCGGACCGGCGTTCAACAGCGACGGCAAGGTGATCGCGGTGAACACGGCGATCTACTCGCCCTCCGGCGGCTCGGTCGGCATCGGCTTCGGCATTCCGGCCGACACGGTGAAGAGCGTGGTCGCCAAGCTCAAGGACAAGGGCTACGTCGACCGCGGCTGGATCGGCGTGCAGGTGCAACCGGTCACGGCAGCCATCGCCGACAGTCTCGGGATGCGCAATGCCGAAGGCGCGCTCGTTGCCGAGGCGCAGGCCAACGGACCCGCGGCCAAGGCCGGGATCCAGTCGGGCGACGTCATCACCGCGGTCAACAGCGACGCGGTGCGTGACTCGCGCGACCTCGCCAAGAAGATCGGCGCGGCTGCGCCGGGCTCCAAGCTGACACTCGGCATCCTGCGCAAGGGCGAGCGGCAGAACGTGACGGTCGCGCTCGAGTCGATGCCGAACGACCGGCAGGCCAAGGCCGACACCGGCGCGCAGGAGAACGACGCCGATGGGCCGCGTCTCGGCCTGACGCTGGCTCCGGCCGATCGTGTCGCCGGCGCGGAAGGCAAGGGCCTCGTCGTCACCGGCGTCCAGGACGACAGCCCGGCCGCCGAGAACGGCATGAAAACCGGCGACGTCATCCTCGACGTCGCGGGCAAGCCGGTGACAAGCGTCGGCGAGATGCGCAAGGCGCTGGCCGATGCGCGCAAGCAGGGCCACAGCAACGTGCTGATGCGGGTGAAGTCCGGCGACACGATGCGGTTCGTCGCGATGCCGCTCCGCAAGGCCTGACCGGATGCGACAGGCCGACGAGGGCGTGCTGTCCGTATCGTCGGTCTCCTCGGACGGCACAAACTCAAGGGGACGGGCGCAAGCCCGTCCCCGCTTTATTGTTCTCTGTTGAAATCAACCGCCGTCATTCCGGGGCGCGCCGAAGGCGCGAACCCGGAATCCATACTCCGCAGCAGCGGTTATGGATTCCGGATTCGCTCCATAGTGCGTCGAAGACGCGCGTGAACGCGCTGGTGGGCGAGCGCCCCGGAATGACAGCGTGCTTGTTGCTATTCCTTGTCGCCGAGCCGGTCGAGACGCTTCTGCATCTCTTCCATCTGCCGCTTCAGCTCGTTGATGTCGTCGCCGCCGCCGGAGCCGGGTTTCGTCTCTGAAGGGGTCTCGCCGCCGGCCTGACCGCTCTGGCCGCCCTGCCGCGCGAACGGCGCGAACATCGCAAAGGTGCGCTCGAACATCTCCATGTTCCGCCGCACCTGATCTTCCATCGCGCCGAAGCCGCCCATGCCGAACGCCTGCGAAATCTGCTCGCGGAATTTCGACTGCTCCTTGGTCAGCGAGTCGAGCGACACTTCGAGGTAGCGCGGCACCAGCATCTGCATGCTGTCGCCGTAGAAGCGGATCAGCTGGCGCAGGAAATTGATCGGCAGGAGGTTCTGCCCGCCCTCCTTGTTTTCCTGCTCGAAGATGATCTGCGTGAGCACCGAGCGGGTGATGTCTTCGTTGGTCTTGGCGTCATAGACCACGAAGTCCTCGCCGGCCTTCACCATGCCCGCGAGATCCTCCAGCGTCACGTAGGTGCTGGTGCCCGTGTTGTAGAGCCGCCGGTTGGCGTACTTCTTGATGATCACCGGCTCTTCCGACTTCGCCATGATGTCTCACGCTCCCCTGTCCCGCCCCCCGGCGGGACTTAGTCTGGAACAAGGCTAAGCGGTTTCCCTTCGGTGGGCCACTTCTTTGTGCAGTGCCGGACCGACCAGGTCTCCTCCTAGGTCTCGGAAAACAGGCCGCAAACAGGACCATGGCCGCAGCCTTTCTTGCGCCGCGGCGCGGGGTTCCTCATATGGACAGCATGGGGCCTTGGGGCTATCGAAGAACGAGGCCAAAGCCCCGGGGTGGACGCGGTTGCCGGCCGTCGATGGATCAGATGGAGACAGTCACATGAAGGACGATATCGTCATCGTCAGTGCGGCCCGCACGCCGGTTGGGGCGTTCAACGGTGCGTTGGGCGGCCTTCCGGCCCATGAGCTGGGTGCGGTTGCGATCAAGGAGGCGCTCAGGCGCGCCGGCGTCGAGGGCGGCAAGGTTTCCGAGGTCATCCTGGGGCAGATCCTGACCGCCGGTCAGGGCCAGAACCCGGCCCGCCAGGCCTCAATCGCCGCGGGTATCCCGGTCGAGAGTCCCGCGTGGGGCGTGAACCAGCTCTGCGGTTCGGGCTTGCGTGCGGTCGCGCTCGGCTATCAGGCGATCCTCAACGGCGACAGCGACATCGTCGTCGCCGGCGGCCAGGAGTCGATGAGCCAGGCGCCGCACTGCCAGCATCTGCGCAACGGCGTGAAGATGGGCTCGGTCGAGCTGATCGACACCATGATCAAGGACGGCCTGTGGGATGCCTTCAACGGCTATCACATGGGCACCACCGCCGAGAACGTTGCGAAGAAGTGGCAGATCACCCGCCAGCAGCAGGACGAGTTCGCGGTGAAGTCGCAGAACAAGGCCGAGGCGGCGATGAAGGCCGGCAAGTTCAAGGACGAGATCGTCCCGGTCACCATCAAGTCGCGCAAGGGCGACATCGTCGTCGACACCGACGAGTATCCGAAGGCCGGCGTGACGATGGACTCCATCGCCAAGCTGCGTCCGGCGTTCGACAAGGAAGGCACCGTCACCGCGGCCAACGCCTCGGGCATCAATGACGGCGCAGCCGCCGTGGTGCTGATGAAGGCGAGCGAGGCCGCAAAGCTCGGCAAGACGCCGCTCGCGCGCATCGTGTCCTGGGCGCATGCGGGCGTCGATCCGGCGATCATGGGCACCGGCCCGATCCCGGCCTCGCGCGCGGCGCTGCAGAAGGCCGGCTGGAAGACCGACGATCTCGACCTGATCGAGGCCAACGAGGCCTTCGCCGCGCAGGCCTGCGCGGTCAACAAGGACCTCGGCTGGAACACCGACAAGGTCAACGTCAACGGCGGCGCCATCGCCATCGGCCACCCGATCGGCGCGTCCGGCGCGCGCGTTCTGGTGACGCTGCTGCACGAGATGCAGAAGCGCAACGCCAAGAAGGGGCTTGCGACGCTCTGCATCGGCGGTGGCATGGGCATTGCTATGTGCGTGGAGCGCGGCTAGGCCGTGCGAACACGCACCAGGAGGAAGTCGTGGAGCGCGGCTGAGCCGCGAACACGCGCCGGGCAAAGGGGTCGCATGGAGCGCTGAACGCTCTTTTCGCACTGCATCAATACGTGATGGCCGGGACGAGTCCCGGCCATCAACTTTTTGTCGATTGTCGAACTTGTTTCCCGGCATCATGCTCTAAGCTGAGGCGTTGGGGGATTGCCAAGAAATTCAGAGGAGGAACGTATGGCTCGCGTGGCAGTGGTGACCGGCGGTACGCGCGGTATCGGTGCGGCAATCTCCAAGGCGCTCAAGGCCGCAGGCTACAAGGTCGCGGCGAACTACGCGGGCAACGACGAGGCGGCGCAGAAGTTCAAGGCCGAGACCGGCATCAATGTCTACAAGTGGGACGTGTCGTCGTTCGACGCCTGCGCGGCGGGCCTCAAGCAGGTCGAGGCCGACCTCGGTCCGATCGAGGTGCTGATCAACAACGCCGGCATCACCCGCGACGCGACGCTGCACCGGATGAAGCCCGAGCAGTGGACGCAGGTGATCAACACCAATCTCGGCTCGCTGTTCAACATGTGCCGCAACGTCATCGAGGGCATGCGCGAGCGCAAGTTCGGCCGCATCGTCAACATCTCCTCGATCAACGGCCAGAAGGGCCAGATCGGCCAGTGCAATTACTCGGCGGCGAAGGCCGGCGAGATCGGCTTCACCAAGGCGCTGGCGCAGGAGAGCGCGCGGGCCGGCATCACCGTCAATGCCATCGCGCCGGGCTACATCAACACCGAGATGGTGCAGGCGGTGCCGAAGGACGTGCTGGAGAAGAGCATCCTGCCGCTGATCCCGATCGGCCGCCTCGGCGAGCCGGAGGAGATCGCGCGCTGCGTGGTGTTCCTCGCCTCCGACGACGCGGGCCTGATCACCGGCTCGACGCTGACGGCGAACGGCGGGCAGTATTTCACCTGATTGCGCAGGAGGCGGGATGACGGCGTGAGCCTTATGGGATCGCCGTGCCGGGCCTGACTTCGTTTCGCGAATTGATCGATGCGCTCGAGCGCAGCGGCGTCCTGCGGTCGATTTCGCGCGCGGTCGATCCGCGTTACGAGCTGATCGCAGTCATGCGCGCCGTGCAGAAGGCCGGCAACGAGCCGCTTCTGTTCACCAATGCGTATGACGGCCTTGGCGGGCCTGATCATGGGAATGATCGTCGGCACGATCGAGGCGTTTGTGATACGCCGGGCCGCCGAAGCTGCGGCCTTCTGGGCGATGATGACAGCGTGCGCCTGGAGCGCCGGGGCGGCGCTGGCGTTTCTTCTTGGCAGTATCGCCATGATCAAGCCTGACCTGTCGGCCACCACGATCGCAATCGTCGGTGTGACGGCAAAACTGCTGATGGGTGCAATGGCCGGCCTGATCACGCTGCCCGCGCTCGAGCAGCTCAAGCCGCGTCAGCGGGCGTCTTGATCCGCCTGCCGACCTGGACGAGCGGGCATTCGGCTCAATCCAGCCGGATGCCCGCGCCTTGCACGACCTTGGCGAGATGCTCGGTTTCGTCCTTGATGAAGGCCCGGAACTCCGCGGGTGAGTTTGCCACCACCTCGCCGCCGAATTCGACGATCTTTGAGCGCGCGCCGGGCTCGTGGAAAATGTCGACCGTCGCCTTGTGCAGCGAGCCGATGATCGCTGCCGGCGTCCTGGCCGGCGCGAACAGGCCGAACCAGGTGCCGGTCCGGTAGTCGATCCCGCTCTCCTTGAACGTCGGCACGTCCGGCAGCAATTCCAGCCGCCGTTCGGCGGCGATGGCGACGGCCTTCAGCGTGCCGGCCTTGATCATGCTGACCACCGGCAGCACGCTTGCGAACAGCGCCTGCACCTGTCCGGTCATGGCACCGAGCGAGGCCGGCCCGCCGCCGCCATAGGGCACGTGCACCATCTTCACGCCGGTGAGCGACTGGAACAGCTCGGTCGCCATGTGCGGGCCGCTGCCGGCGCCATAGGAGGCATAGTTGAGCGCGCCGGGGCGCGCCTTCGCATAGGCGATGAACTCGGCGAGCGTGGTGACCGGCAGCGACGGCGGCACCACCAGCACGGTCGGCGAGTTGGCCAAGAGCGAAATCGGCTCGATCTCGGTCTGCGGATCGTAGTTCAGGTTCTTGTAGAGCGACGGGTTCGCGGTCATGCCGACGCTGGCGATGCCGAGCGTGTAGCCGTCCGGCTTCGCGCGCACGACCGACACCGTGCCGATATTGGTGTTGCCGCCGGGCCGGTTGATGACGACGACGGCCTGCCCGTAGCGCTTGGCGAGGCCGTCGCTCAGCATCCGCGCCACGAGGCCCGAGCCGCCGCCCGGCGCAAACGGCACGATCAGCTCGATCGGCCGCGAGGGATAGTCGTCGGCGCGCACCGGCGCGACGGTCGCGGCAACGGCCAGCGCCGCGAGCAGGCTTCGTTTCAGCCGGCCGTTCACCCCGCGGCCTTCGCCTTGTCGAGAAACGCCTTCAGCGTCGCGAGGTCTTTCTTGTCGCCGGCAAAATCCTCGCCGATCTGTTCGTAAAGCAGCGCCGCGCCCTCGAACAGCTCGCGGCCGCCCGAGTCCGGGCTGACGAACTCGCCGATCTCGCGCATCTCGGCCACCCAGCGCGCCGCCTTCGGCGGCATGATCGCGAGCTGCCGGTTGAGCCACCAGAGCATTTCCTTCTGGCTGTGCTGCAGCTCCTTGTAGAGCGTGTCGGCGTTGCCGCTGCGGGCGGCGGCGAGCAGCATCGCGGTCTGGATCGCCTGCGTACCCTTCATGATACCGGCGTAGGACATCTTCAGCGCCGAGGCCGCGCTGATTGCGCCTTCGAGCACGCGGACGTCGAGGCCGTATTGCCTGAGCGTCGCAAAACGCTGCGCGTGCGGTCCGGAGGCGTAGAACCGCGGGCCCGCGTCGTCGGCCTTGGGCGGTCCGCCGACGATGCCGGCATCGACGAACGGCGCGCCGGTCGGCGCGATCACCGCGGCGATCTTGTCGACGGTCGGCGGCGCGACCGCGTTGCAGTCGACGAACACAGGCTTGCTGTTGCTCGCCTGGAGCGCCGGTGCATAGCGTTGCGCCAGGGCGAGCGCGTCGCCGGGCGGCAGGATCGACAGGACAAAATCGGTTGCGACGATCTCTCCGTCGCTCGCTCCCACCATGCCCGCGGCCTTGGCGCGCGCGGCGGTCTCGGCGCTGCGGCCGGCAAGCGCGGTCAGCACCTTGACGCCGTTCTTGACCAGGCGCTGGCCGACGGCCGCACCCATCATGCCGGGCGCGATGACTGCGACGACGGGATTCATGGAAACCTCAATTGCGGTATGAGGGATCGATCGAGTCGGCGAGCTTGACCAGCGCCGGCCAGTCGCGGTCGTGCACCCGGCCGTTGCCCCAGAACACCTGCGCCGACTTTTCGCAGCTCTCCTCGGAGGGCAGGCTGTACTTCTGGTTGGAGGCGAGCACCATCATCTGCGTCTCGCAGCTCTTCTCCAGATAGTACATCAGGTTGAACGCCTCGCCGACGTTGACGCCGGCGGTGAGCAGGCCGTGATGCTTCATGATCAGGCACTTGTGGTCGCCGAGATCGGCGACGATGCGCTCGCGCTCGTCGAGATCGTTGGCGACGCCTTCGAACGCGTGATAGCCGATGCGCTTGTAGTAGCGCATTGCGCTCTGGTTCAGCGGCAGGAGCCCGCAGTCGAGCGCCGACACCGCCTGTCCCGCCACGGTGTGCGTATGAATGATGGCATGCAGGTTCTTGCGCGCCTGATGGATCGCCGAGTGGATCACGAAGCCCGCGCGGTTGACCGGGAACGGCGAGCCGTCGAGGTCGTTGCCGTCGAGATCGATCTTGATCAGGCTCGACGCGGTGATCTGCTCGTAGAGGAAGCCGTAGGGGTTGATCAGGAACTGGTCCTCGGTGCCCGGCACGCGCAACGAGATGTGGTTGTTGATCAGGTGGGTCCAGCCGCAATGCGCGGCGAGCCGGTAGGCGGCGGCGAGATCGAGCCGCGCCTGCCATTCCTCGGGACTGCACTTCTGTCGCCGTGAAGGAATGTCGAGCGATTTGACGACCTGCATGGCGGCCTCCGGGGCGTGCGCCGAACAACCTTCAGATGGTTGCCGACAATACCAACCCCGCGGCGGCGTTGAAATGCCGCTGCTACGCTTTGGATGCTTGTCCGGGCGTGAGGAAGCCTGGCCCACCGGACGTGCCCACGCGTGGGCGCGACGCCTTACCAGACGTATCGGAAGCCGCCGCTGCCCGCGTAACTGTGCGTGAGGTCTGACCACTCGCCGGTGAAGTTGGCGAACAGCGCGAGCCCGCCGCCGAACATCAGCTTGGCGCCGGTGTCGAGGCGGGCGGCGTCGCTTGCGGCGCGTGCGCCGTTCACCGTGAAGCTCGCGCCGGGCACGGTGATGAAGGCCGCGCTGACGCGGCGGTCCGGTTCGAATTCGTGCACCCATGACACGCGCGCGTAGGGCGCCAGCACCGCGCCGTCGGGCATGACATAGCGTCCGTCGAACTGAACGCCGACGAAGGTCGGCAACGAGGTCGCGATGTGCGAGGCGACGGTGAGCCCGAGTATGCCTGTTCCGGTTTCGGTGTAGCCGCGCTGCCACAGAACCGAGGGTTCGACTGCGACAAACGGCGTGACGTTGATGCGGCCGTAAGCCTGCCTCCAGCCGAGCTCGAGCCGGGCGCTGATCTGGTCGCTGTCGAAACGGCCCGAGACCGTCTCGGTCGGACCGACGCCGATGATGGTGCGGGTCGTCGAATTGTCGAACCGCGCATAGCTCAGCGATGCGGCGGCGTAATACGCGCCCCACGACTTCATCGCGTAGCCGCCGATGTGACCGGCCGCGATGCGTCCGCTGGTGCCGAGGTTTGCCACCGAGAAGCTCGACTCGCTGCCGCCCACGGCCGCGCCAACCCGCAGGTCGGGTGCAACCTGCCAGTCGACGCCGAGTACGCCGCCGGCGCTGCGCACCGACTGGCTGGAGCTGCCGGGGTCGGTCTGCTGGCCCTGCAGCGATTGGGTCGCGCCGAAGCCCGCGGTCCAGACGCGGAAGCGGCTGGGCTCGGCTGCCGGCGACGGCTTGAGAGCTGCGAAGGCCTCGTGGCCCGGTGCCACACGTTCGGCCGTATAGGGGATGGGCGCAATGGCGCCGAGCCCGTTCAGGTTCGGGCCAAACAGCGCCTGGTTCTGCATCGCGTTGTTGAACAGCGAGCCGGCGTTGAAGGACGCCGTCTGCACGGCGCTGGTGCCTTCGCCGCTGAGCTGGTCGAGAACCGTCACGGATGTCACGGCGAGCAGGTTGCTGAAGAACGTCGCCGCATTGCCGGTGAGGGCGGTCGAATAGCTGCCTTCGAGTGCATTGCCGACCGCGCGCTGGTTCGGCGTCATGCCGGGGACGGAGCCGAAGGGGATGCGGTCGAGCTGGAGGGTCAGGAATTCGTAGTCGTTGGGAGCCAATCCGCTGCCATTGTAGATCGGCGTGACGGTGAAGAATGGCGAAGACGAAGTAAAACGATCGAATGTGCTCGTAATGTTGGTGGTCACGCCGTTGCCCGTCAGCGACAGCGCAGTGGCTGTGATTGTCGTGTTGGCATACAGCCCGGGCTGGATCGAAGCGCGCAATGTACCGGCCAGAATGACATTGTCGGCCAAAAGGCTGTCGATCGGAGCGGCCCCGCCCAGTGGGTCCGGCATGACGCGAAGCGACAGCGTGCCTTCGGCGAATTGTTGGAAAACCGATGTACTCGGGGGGAATCCGATAGCGTTGATGTTTTGGAAGTTGAAATTGAAGGGTCCGATCGGCGTGGAAGCGTGTGTGTCCGTGATGGTGATCAGGCCGCGGTTCTCAAACGTAGTTTGACCCTCAGTGAATATCTTGCCGTCGAGGGTTCCGAAGTTCGTTATGTTCGTCGTCGTGCACGCGCACGAGAAGAGGCTGAAGCCGTCGCCCGTCGCGCGGATCAGGCCTGTGTTGATCAGCGTGCCGCTATCCTCGAAATTGACGCCGGTGCCTCCTGCGCCGACGATGACCGTGCCGGAATTGGTGATGATCGGGCCGGTGGTGGCGGGTCCCAGAATGGGAGCCGCCACATTGATGCCGATGGCGCCTGCGCCGCCTGAAATTGTCCCGGAGTTGTTGACAGTCGAATTGTCGCCTGCAGCCACGATGCCGGCAGCCAAGAAGAGGGCGCCGGCCGAGTCCCCGACGCGGATCGTTCCGGTGTTGACGACGGTGTTTCCGTCGTCGACCAGTATGCCGACGCCACCGGTGGATGCGATGATCACGCCGGAGTTGATCACGTTGTAATTCTCGATCGCCGCGATGCCGCGGCCGAAATCGCCGACAGTGATCGTGCCGCTGTTGGAAATGGTGGCTTTGACGCCCGGCGCGATCAATCCGTCGACAAGCGCGAAGATGCCGGTGCCTGTAAAACCGACCGTAATACTTCCGGTGTTGGTGACGTTGCTGCGGTCCCCGGCGAGAATTCCAAAAGCGCCGTTCAGGCCGACGATGCTGCCGCTGTTGATGACATTGTTGTCGCAACAGACGTCGATGCCTGTTGCGCTATTACCGATCCGTATTGTGCCGCTGTTCAGCACGGTGTTGCCGTTAAGGGCGCTGATGCCGGTTCCGGAATCGCCGGTGATGATCGTGCCGGCGTTCGTTATGATGTTGTTGTCGTTCGCCGAAATGCCGACACCGTCGTCGACAATGATCGTGCCTGAGTTGGTGACGGTATTGTTGTCGAACACATCGATCGCGTTGCCGCCCGCTGTACCAGCAATGATCGTTCCTAAGTTGGTAACGGTGTTGCGGTTGCCCAAAAGGATCGCGTTGGCTCCCGCTGTCCCGGACAAGTCGATCGTGGCGCCAGGTTGAACGGTAACGGTGCGATCGTCTTCTCCGGTACCGACCGTCGTCGTTTGCGCGCCACCGGCCGTGGTGCAGTTCACGATCAGGTTGGTGGTGATGTCCGGTTGGCAGTCAGCCAGGGCGCGACTGTTCGGGGCCAACCATGCGCCCGCCACCACGGCGACCACGGCGGCAGCGCGTAATACCCGAAATCGACACTGAAACTGCATACAAACACAACTGCCGCAGCCCGCGCGGCACCACCCTTAGATTGCGGCGGCATCATGCATGGGGCGGGTTCCACAACAAATGGCGGAAAGGCCACAGTGGACAGGATTCAGACGGGGCTCCAATCACTTGGAGCAAGCTCAAAGCCCTCGAATTGGAAGCCCGGCGCGACCGTGCAGCCCACCAGCGTCCAGTCGCCGGTGGTTTCGGCCGCCTGCCAAGCGTACGCGGATACCACCGCCTGCGGCCGTTCGCCGGCCGCGAGATCGGGGCCGAGCCGCAGGGTGTCAGTTGTGCCACCGGAATTGACTTTGAGATGCAAAGGACTGCCGGCGTGCCAATGCCAGGCCTCGGCCGCGTCGACGCGGTGCCAGTGCGAGCGCTCGCCGCGCCTGAGCAGGAAATAGATCGCGGTCGAAGCGGCGCGGCCTGCGACGGTCCGGGGATCGCGAAACGTCTCGCGGTAATGTCCGCCTTCCGGATGGGGTTTGAGCTCGAGCGCCCGGATCACGTCGTCGGCGGATAGCAATGCGCGCCTCCGTTGAAGTCCTCGACCTGCACGCGGCCCGCGGCGTCGCGCGTGAGATAGCTCGGTCCGATCGGCGACTTGCCGAAGCCGCCGGGAATATCGAGCACGTATTCGGCGTGGCACAGGCCGGAGAGCCGTCCGCGCAGCGCCCGCATCAGCTCCTGTCCACGCTCGATGGACGTGCGCAGATGCGACGTGCCGGGCGCGAGATCGCCGTGGTGCAGGTAGTACGGCTTGATGCGGTTCTCGACCAGCGCGCGCATGAGCGCGCCGAGTGCCTGCGGATCGTCGTTGACGCCCTTGAGCAGCACCGACTGGCTGAGCATCGGGATGCCCGCGTCGATCATTCGCGCGCAGGCCTCGCGCGCCGCGTCGGTCAATTCGCGCGCGTGGTTGGCGTGCAGCACCACGTAGGTGGCTTTGCCCTTGACCTTGAGCGCGCGCGCCATCTCGGCGGTGATCCGCGCAGGCTCCGCGACCGGCACGCGGGTGTGGATGCGGACGATCTTGACATGATCGATGGCGGCCAGCCGCGCCATCACGTTCCTGATCCGGCGCGGCGACAGCACCAGCGGATCGCCGCCGGTGAGGATGACCTCCCAGATGTCGGGGCGCGAGGCGATGTAATCGATCGCGGCGTCGAGTTGTTTCGCAGTCAACGGCTCGGTGCCCGGACCGACCATCTCGCGGCGGAAGCAGAAGCGGCAGTAGACCGCGCACACATGCGTGAGCTTCAGCAGCACGCGGTCGGGATAGCGATGCACGATGCCCGCACAGGGGCTGTGCGCGTCGTCGCCGATCGGGTCGGCGCGCTCCTCGGCCTTCGTCGTCAACTCCGCGACATCGGGCACGAACTGCCGCGCGATCGGATCGTTCGGATCGGCGCGGTCGATCAGCCCGGTCATCGCCGGCGTGATGGCGACGGCATATTGCGCGGCGACCTTCTCCAGCGCGGCGCGCCGCTCCGCGGGGGCAAGCCCCGCAGCGTCGAGGTCGGACAGTTGGCGTAGCGTTTTCGGTGCGGCGTTCATGGAACAAGCCTTCTCGCAGGCCGTCATGCCCCGCGAAGGCGGGGCAGCCAGGGGTCGGGTGAAGCGATAAAGCTGCCTTGCGCTAACAGCAACAATAAATAGCCACTGGATCGCCCGCCGGAGCCTGTCATCGGGCCGCGCTTCGCGCGGACCCGTTGGCGGGCGATGACGGCCAGCGTAACGCAATGATCGTCGGCCTGAACGGGCGCACTGTCAGTTGGAGAAGCCGACCGCAGTGACCATCTTGGCCCAGCTCGCGACCTCGCTCTTGTAGTAAGCGTCGGTTTCGGCCGGGTTCTTCACCAGCGGATCGAAGCCGCTTTGCTTCAGCTTTTCCAGCGCGTCCGGTTCCTTCATCACGGTGTTGATCTCGGCATTGAGCCTGGTCACCACCGCGTCCGCCGTCTTGCCCGGCGCGAACACCGCGACCCACGAGCCGGAGTAGACGCCGGGGAAGCCCATCTCGCCGTAGGTCGGCACGTCGGGGATCGCCGAGTTTCGCGTCTCGCTCGCGACGCCGAGCCCGCGCATCTTGCCCTGACGGATCTGCGGCACCGTGGGCGGCAAGGTCAGCACCAGCGCATCGACGTGATTGCCGAGCACCGCGGTGATCGCCGGCGCGCCGCCCTGGAACGGCACATGCACCACGTTCGCGGCAGGAAGCTTCGCGGCCTCCTTGAAGAAATACTCCGCGCCGATCTGCGGGCCGGTGCCGACGCCGGCGCTGCCATAGCTGAAACTCTTGGTCCTGGCGTTGGCGACGAACTCCTTCAGGTCCTTCGCCGGGTTCGCCGGGTTGACCGCAAGCACGTCCGGGCTGATGGCGACGAAGGCCACCGGCCGCAGGTCGCCCTGCTCGAAGCCGCGGTTCTTGGAGGCGGTGAGGTTGGCGGCGAGGCCCGAGGTCGTCACCAGCAGCGTGTAGCCGTCCGGCGCCGCGCCCGCGACCGCCTTGGCGGCGATGTTGCCGCCGGCACCGCCGCGGTTCTCGACCACGAAGCTGTGCTTCAGCCGCGCCTCGAGCTTGGAGGCGACGAGGCGGCCGATGATGTCGGCAAGCCCGCCCGCAGGAAACGCGACCATGACGTTGACGTTCTGCGACGGGTAGCTCTGCGCTCCGGCCGGTGCCGCAAGGCCCGCGGCGATGAATGCGCTCGCTGCCAGCGCCCGAATTGCGTTCAGCAAAACCGACATTCCCGCCTCCATCCCTGGTTTTGAGCGCACCCTAGAGGGCCGCTGTCGCGAGCGTCAATGTGGCGCGTTAACGGTCGTCGCCCGCAACCGGCGCCCAGAGCACCTGCTCGATCCGCGCTGCGCCGGTGGCCAGCATCACCAGCCGGTCGAAGCCGAGCGCGATGCCGCTCGCCGGCGGCATTTGCCCCAGCGCCTCGAGGAAGTCGTTGTCGATCGGATACTGCTCGCCGTAGCGCCGCTGCCGTTCGGCCATGGCCTCCTCGAAACGCCGCTGCTGCTCCTTCGCGTCGGTCAGCTCGGCAAAGCCGTTGGCGAGCTCGACACCGCAGACATAGAGCTCGAAGCGCTTGGCCAGCCGCGGGTCGCTGTCGGGCCGGGCCCAGGCCGCCTCCGGCAGCGGATAGCGATCGAGCAGCACGGCATGGCCATGGCCGAGCTGGGGCTCGATGCGTTCGACCAGCACGCGGCTGAAGATGTCCGACCAGGTGTCGTCATCGGCGGTCGCAATTCCGGCGGCGCGGGCCGCTGCCGCGAGCTTGTCGCGGTTTGGCTCGCCGGCCGTCAGCGTCGCAAGGACATCGATGCCGGCAAACTTCTGAAAAGCATCACGGACGCTGAGCCGCTCCGGCGGGGCGTAGGGGTCGGCGGCGCGTCCCTTCCACTGGAATTGCAGCGCGCCGGCCGCCTTCGCCGCCTCGTCGAGGATCGCCGCGCAATCCTCCATCAGCGCCTCGTAAGGCTCGTTGGCCCGGTACCACTCCAGCATGGTGAACTCGGGGTGGTGCAGCGGCCCGCGCTCGCGATTGCGGAAAACATGGCCGAGGCTGAACACCCGGGCCTCGCCCGCGGCCAAGAGCTTTTTGCAGGTGAATTCCGGCGAGGTGTGCAGGTAGAGCGGCTTTCGGCCCGCCGCGGGCGTTATCAGCTCGGTCGCAAAGGCATGCAGATGCACCTCGTTGCCGGGCGAGACCTGCAGGGCCGGGGTCTCGACCTCCAGGAAGCCGCGCCGCCGAAACCACTCCCGCAGCGCCGATAAAATGCGCCCCCGCGCCAGCAAAAACGGCCGCCGGTCGGCATAGACGTCGCGGTCCCACCAGGGGGAGGGGTCGTTCACTTTGCCCTCGTCGAAGTTGCGAAAAAGGCTGGCGGAGCGGGCCAGGATTAGTATGGTGCGGCCCGAAATCGCAGGGCCCGGTCGCGGCGACCGGGTCCTTTAAGCCAATAGAGGATTATCGCCTGTGAAGGTTATCGCCAGTTCCGTCCGCAAGGGCAACGTTCTCGATATCGACGGCAGGCTCTGTGTCGTTCTGACCGCCGAAAGCTTCCACCCCGGCAAGGGCACGCCGACCACGCAGATCGACATGCGCCGCATCAGCGACGGCGTGAAGATCTCGCAACGCTACAAGACCGTCGAGCAGGTCGAACGCGCGATCGTGGAAGACCGCGAGCACACGTTTCTCTACCAGGACGGTGAAGGCTTCCATTTCATGAATTCGGAAAACTACGATCAGATCACGCTGCAAGACGAGCTGGTCGGCGATGGCGCTGCCTATCTCCAGCCGGAGATGAAGGTGATGCTGAGCATGCACGAGGGCAACGCGGTGGCGATCCAGTTGCCGCAGAAGGTCGTGCTCGAGGTGACCGAGACCGAGCCCGTGACCAAGGGCCAGACCGCATCGTCGTCCTACAAGCCGGCGAAGCTGTCGAACGGCGTGCGCACCAACGTGCCGCCGTTCATCGGTGCCGGAACGCGCATCGTGGTGATGACGGAAGACGGCTCCTACGTCGAGCGCGCGAAGGATTAGTTTTTCCGAAGCGCCATCGGTCTCGTGTCCCGGGCGCAGCGCGGCACGAAGTGGTGCGCTGCAGACCCGGGACCCCGGTTTCTTTTTTCGCACTAGACAATATCCGGCGTCAGGTCTCGCCAGTCGGGATTGTTCGCTTCAATCAGCTTGAACTTCCAATCGCGATGCCAGCGTTTGAGCGTATGCTCGCGCGTTCGTGCTTCATCTATGGAGGCGTAGGGCTCGCAATACACAAGCCGATTGACTTGGTAGCGCTTGGTAAACCCGGGCACCGCACCCGACTTGTGCTCGCCCATTCGACGGCTGAGATCGTTTGTTATGCCGACATACATCGTGCCGCGGTAGCGGCTGGCAAGGATGTAGACGTAGAACTCCGACATTGCCCGCGCGGATGCCAGCCGGGGTCCCGGGTCTGCGACGCAGCACTGCGTGCTGCGTCTTGCCCGGGACACAAGACCGCTAGAATTTGTTCTTCCGCTCCCTGATTTCCGCAAACACCTGCGCCGCCGGCTTGCCCGTCAGCCCGAGCGACGTCGCGACCGCCGGCACGTCGGCGCGCAGAAACGGGTTCGCCGCCTTCTCCTCGTCGAGCGTCGTCGGGATCGTCCATTGCCCGTCGGCGATCTGTTTTGCGGCCTGCGCCGCGCGCGCCTTCAGCGCCGCGTTGTCCGGCTCGATGGTCTGCGCGAACTTGATGTTCGCGAGCGTGTATTCGTGGCCGCAATAGACCTGGGTGTCGCCCGGCAGGTCGCGCAGCTTCTTCAGCGAATTCCACATCATCTCCATCGTGCCCTCGATCACGCGGCCGCAGCCGATCGAGAACAGCGTGTCGCCGGCAAACGCGAGCTTGTCGCCGTGGAACCAGTAGGTGATGTGGCCCGCGGTGTGACCGGGCGTCTCGATCACGTTGGCGTCGAGCTTGCCGACGCTGACCTTGTCGCCCTCGCGCACGGTCGCGTCGACCAGCGGGATCTTCGCCGCCTCGGCCTTGGGTGCCACCACGCGGCATTTGTGCTTCTGCTTGAGCTCGGCAATGCCGCCGGTGTGATCGCTATGATGGTGCGTCACCAGGATGTCGGTGAGCTTCCAGCCGGTCGCTTTCAGCGCGGCCTCGATCGGCGCGGCCTCCGGGGCGTCGATCGCCGCGGTCGCGCCGGTCGCCGGATCATGGATCAGCACGCCGTAATTGTCGTTCAGGCAACGGAACAGCTTGGTCTCGGCGGGCATGTCGGCTCCTCGTTTTGGGCTTTGGCGGACCGTATCACGAACGGACACGGGTTCTGAACGTCCGAAACCGGCAGCGGTTCATGATATCATTCCTCCATGTCCATCGACGTGGTCGACCTGCGCGCCTTCTACTCCGAGCGGCTTGGCACCGTGGCCCGGTATTTCGTCGGGCGGGGCATCCGCAACCTCTGGAGCGACGCCCAGGGGCTGCGGATGGTCGGCCTCGGCTATGCGGGCCCCTATCTCGGCCTGTTTCGCGAGGAGGCCGAGCGGTGTCTCGCCTTCATGCCGGCGGCGCAGGGCGTGGTGAAATGGCCGACGGTGCGGCCGACTCTGTCGGCGCTGGTGGACGAGCTTGAGCTGCCGCTGCCGGACGCGTCGGTCGACCGCGTGCTGCTGGTGCATGCGCTGGAGATGTCGCAGAACCCGACGGCCCTGCTGCGCGAGGTCTGGCGGGTGCTCGCCTCGGGCGGGCAGTTGCTCGCCGTGGTGCCGAACCGCCGCGGGCTTTGGGCTCGGATGGACACGACGCCGTTCGGCCACGGCCGGCCTTACTCGCGCTCGCAGATCATGAGCCTGATGCGCGACGCCTGGTTCACGCCGGTGTCATGGAGCGAAGCGCTCTACGTCCCGCCGGTCCAGCGCAGCTGGTTTCTGCGCTCGGCGGTGGCGTGGGAGCGCGTCGGCGCGACGCTCTCCGCGCCGTTCGCCGGCGTGCACATCGTCGATGCGACCAAGCAGGTCTATCGCGCGATACCGGCACGGCGCCGGAAGCGCGTGCTGGTGCCGGCGCTGAAGCCTGCGCTCGCGCCAGCGCCAAGCCCGACGGCGCGGCAAGCACCATAAGCGACAAGGCCGGATTTGGGTCCGGCCTTGCTCGCTCGAATCGTCATCCGCGCTTAGCTGTTGCCGGGCTCGGGGCCGTCGCCGCCGAAGTCCTGCGCCGCGGCGCCGGCCATCTCCGGCCGCGGCCCGCCGCCGCGGTGCCGCCTGCGGCGGTGACGCGGGAAGCGCTGGCCATCCGGGTTGTTGCCGCCATTGTTGGCGTCGTGGCCGTTCGGCGTGAAGCCCTGACCGCCGGCTTGCGGCTGCTGCGCGCCGGTGATGAACGATGGCAGACGCTCGCCATCGCTCGCCTCGGCTTGCGGCGGCTGATACTGCGGCTGCTGCGGCTGCTGCGGCTGATTGCTGCTGTAGGACTGCTGATGCTGCGGCCGCGGCTGGTAGTTCGGCTGCTGGCCGCCATAGGGCTGCGGCTGCTCGCGCGGCTGGAAGTTCGGCTGCTGATTGCCGTAGTTCGGCTGCCCGCCGAAGTTCGGCTGCGGCTGTCCGGGCTGGCCCTGCTGATAGGGCTGGCCTTGCGCCGGCGGGCCGCCATCGTCCTCCTCGCCGTCGAGGGCTTCGTCGGAGGTGCTCTGGCCCGGCGCGGGCGGCGCCTGATAGTACGGATTCTGCTGCCGGAACTGCTCCTGCGCCGCGGCGATCAGGCGGAAATAATGCTCGGCGTGCTGGAAGTGGTTCTCGGCGGTGACCGGGTCGCCGGCGCTCTGGGCGTCACGGGCAAGCTGCAGATATTTCTCGGCAATGTGATGTGCGGTGCCGCGGATTTTCACCTCCGGCCCGTTGGACTCGTAAACCCGGGTCAGCGGGTTGTGATGATGGCCACCACCGCCGCCGCCGCCATGATGACCCTTGTGGTTGCGGTTGCGCCCCCGCATGCGCTTGTTCTGTCCGTTTCTCATGACTGCTTGTCGCCGACTCCTGTTAGCAGCGGTTGTTCCCCCGCCGGTTCGTTCATCCAACTCCAGACCGCAAGTTTCAACGCATCAGCATGTCGGCCCGGTGACCATCGGGTCGGCCTGCTACGCCGGGATTTCCGATACCCTTGCGCAGTGCTTCAGTGCGCGTTGACCGCAACATTCCCTCGACCGCGAACCTGCCGCGGCAGCGCTTGTTTCACACCATGCGCGTCATTTGTCGTTAATGCGTCATAAGCCCGATGCGCGCTCGGCCGGTAGCTTGCTGACTTCGAATTCGGCGATCCTGTCTGCCGTTGACCCGTCTCTTAATCTGGCCCACTGCCCGCCTCGCCGAGCATTAAGCTCCGGGCTTGAGCAATCTGGCCATCGGGTCGATTCCTGCACGAAAGCTAGTCGGTCCGGGCCAATAATCCAAGAGCTTTTTTGCCTATCCGCAATGTTAGTGGAACATGGCGTCATTCGGCCACAGCCAAGCCTGCACCCACCTGCAGCGCCCGCGGAACACCCGATAAATCGGTATGAGCCGGCGTTGGCGCAAGCCCTGCCGCGCGGAACAAGGCCGCAACCGGGGCCTCCTGGCCGATGCCCAGTTCGACCACAATGTGGCCGCGTGGCTTGAGCAGGCGACCGGCCTGTGCCGCAATGGTGCGGTAGCAGGCGAGCCCGTCGGTGCCGCCGTCGAGCGCCCGGCGGGGATCGTGGCGGACTTCGGGCGCGAGTCCGGCAATGTCGCCGCTCATGATGTAGGGCGGGTTCGACACCACGAGGTCGAACGCTTGCGGCAACGCCGCGCCGAAATCGCATGCAACAAAATGTGTTCGGGATTGAAGCATGAGCTGGCGCGCATTGTCGCGGGCCGCCAGCAGGGCGTCGATGCTGATGTCGGTGGCGACGCCCGTGGCGTTCGGCAGCTCGGTCAGGAGCGCGATCAGCAGCGCGCCCGAGCCGGTGCCGAGGTCGGCGATGCGAAGCGCGCGGTGGCGCGGCCCGCCCTGGTCGATCGCAGCCAGCGCCGCCTCGACCACGGTCTCGGTTTCCGGCCGCGGCACCAGTGTGGATTTGGTGATGCGGAGCGGCAGCCCCCAGAATTCCTTGACCCCGAGGATGCGTGCCACCGGCTCGCGTTCGAGCCGCCGCGCGGCCAGCGCAATCAGTTGCGAGGCTTCGTCGCCGCGCAGATTGCGGTTCGCCTCGATCACCAGTCCGGTGTGATCGAGGCCGAGCGCGTGCCCGGTGAGCAGCCGCGCGTCGAGCTCCGGGCTGTCGAGGCCGGCGCGGCGGAACGCATCGGTCAGCGCGCGTCGCGCCTCGACGACGGTCATGCCGGATGCGAGCCGCGGAGCCCGCAGCGCTTGCGCGAGAATCTCCATCACGACGCCTCGGCCGCCAGCAGCTCGGCCTGATGGTGGGTGATCAGCGCGTCGATGATCTCGCCCAATGCTTCGCCTTCCATCACCTTCGGCAGATTGTAGAGCGTAAGATTGATGCGGTGGTCGGTGACACGCCCCTGCGGGAAATTGTAGGTGCGGATCCGCTCGGAGCGATCGCCGGAGCCGACCTGGTCCTTGCGTGCGGCGGCGCGCTCGGTGTCGCGCTTGGTCTTTTCGGCGTCGTAGAGCTTGGCGCGCAGCATCGCCATCGCCTTGGCGCGGTTCTTGTGCTGCGAGCGCTCCTCCTGGACCATCACCACGATGCCGCTCGGCACATGAGTGATGCGGATCGCCGACTCGGTCTTGTTGACGTGCTGGCCGCCGGCGCCCTGCGACCGCATGGTGTCGATCTTGAGATCGTCGGGCTTGATCTCGATGTCGACGTCCTCGACCTCCGGCAGCACCGCGACGGTCGCCGCCGAGGTGTGCACCCGGCCCTGCGCCTCGGTGTCGGGAACGCGCTGCACGCGGTGCACGCCGGATTCGAATTTCAGCCGCGCAAACGGTCCGCGCCCGCGAATCTCGGCAACGACCTCCTTGAAGCCGCCCTTGGTGCCCTCGTTGATCGACATGATCTCGGTGGTCCAGCCCTGCCGCGCCGCGTAGCGCTCGTACATCCGGAACAGGTCGCCGGCAAACAGCGAGGCCTCGTCGCCGCCGGTGCCGGCGCGGATTTCCAGGATGACGTTGCGCTCATCCATCGCGTCCTTCGGCAGCAACGCCACGCGCAATTCCTCGACCATCCGCTCGCGCTTGTCGAGCAGTGCGCGGCGCTCCTCGTCGGCCATCTCGCGCATGGCGGAGTCGGTCGAAGGATCGGCGATCAGCGCCTCGAGGTCCGCAAGCTCGGCCGCGACCTCGCGATAGGCCTTGATCTTGCCCACCACCGGATCGATCTCGGCGAACTCGCGCGACAGCTTGACGAACGCGTCGCCCGACAATTGCTGCGACAGCTCGGCCTCCACCGCCGCGTGGCGGGCGAGCAGCACGTCGAGCTTCTGTTCCGGCAGATTGGTCACAACTGCAAGCCTTCAGCGGCGGCGAATTGCTCGAGCCGCTCGCGGATCGTGCCGTCCTGCGGCGGGTTCTCGATCAGCGGCCGGATCAGCGCCTCGGCCTTCTTGGCGTCGAGCTCGAGCAGCATGGCCTTCACCCCCCCGAGCGCGGACGGCGTCAGCGACAGCGAACGGAATCCCAGCGCCACCAGCGCCAGCGCGCCGATCGGCTTCGAGGCCAGCTCGCCGCACAGCGCCACCGGCTTGCCGGCAGCCCGGCCCCTGTCGATGATCGCCATCAAGGCGCGCAGCACCGGGGCGGAGAGCGGATCGAAGCGGTCGGCGACCCGCTTGTTGCCGCGGTCGGCGGCGAACAGGAACTGCACCAGGTCGTTGGAGCCGACCGAGAGAAAATCGACCCGCGACAGCAGCGAATCGAGCTGGAACAGCAGCGACGGCACCTCGACCATCGCGCCGACCTCGACGCGATCAGGGAGCTTGTGCCGCCGTCGCCGCAGCGCCGTCAGCTCGCGCTCGATCATGCCTTTGGCCTCGTCGAATTCGGCGCAGGTCGCGATCATCGGGAACATCACGCGGAGCTCGCGGCCGGCGGCCGCCTGCAGCAGCGCGCGGATCTGACTCCGCATCAGGCCCGGCCGGTCGAGCCCGAGTCGGATCGCGCGCCAGCCGAGCGCAGGGTTCTCCTCGGGCTCGGCCCGCATATAGGGCAGGATTTTGTCGCCGCCAACGTCGAGCGTGCGGAACGTCACCGGCCGGTCGCCCGCGGCGTCGAGCACCGAGCGGTAGAGCGAGAGCTGCTCGCTGATGCGCGGCATCTCGGTGGCGATCATGAACTGCAGTTCGGTGCGGAACAGGCCGATGCCGCCTGCGCCGGTCTCGGCGATGTGCGGCAGATCGACCAGGAGGCCGGCGTTGATCATCAGCGCGACCTCCTGTCCGTCCTTGGTGACGGAGGGCCGGTCGCGCAGCGCGCGGTACTGCGCCTGGCGGCGGGCGCGCAGCTTCACCCGCTCGCCATAGGCGATCTCGATGTCGCCCGGCGGCCGCAGATGCATCTCGCCGGTCGAGCCGTCGACGATGATCGAATCGCCGGTCTCGACCAGCCCGGAGATGTTGTCGATCTCGCCGACCGCGGCGATGCCGAGCGCGCGGGCGACGATGGCGACATGCGAGGTCGGCCCGCCTTCCTCCAGCACCAGGCCGCGCAGCTTGCGCCGGTCGTAGTCGAGCAGCGCCGCCGGTCCCATCGCCCGGGCGACGACGATCGCATTGTCGGGAAGCTGCTCGCGCGGCGGCGCGTGGTCCTGGCCCATGAGCTGCCGCATCAGCCGGTTGGCGAGATCGTCGAGGTCGTGCAGCCGCTCGCGCAGGTACGGATCGGTGACACGCAGCATCCGGGCGCGGGTGTCGGACTGCACGCGCTCGACGCCGGCTTCGGCGGTGAGGCCGGTGCTGACCGCCTCGCGCAGCCGGCGGGTCCAGCCCGCGTCGTTGGCGAAGCCGCGGTAGGCGTCCAGCACGTCGCGATGCTCGCCGCCGTCGGCGACGTCGCGGCGCTCCAGCATCAGGTCGAGATCGGCGCGCAGCGCCTCGACCGCCTCGTCGAGCCGCTTCAATTCCTTCTGCACGTCGTCGGCGATGACGTTCTTGATGGTGACCCGCGGCTCGTGCAGCACCACGTGGCCGAGCGCGATGCCCTCCGACAGCGCCGAGCCGGTGAGATGCAGCCGCGGCTTGATGGCGGGCTCGGCGCCGGGCTTGGCGATCGAGGACAGCTCGCCCGAGGCGATCATCTCCGCCAGCACCATGGCGGTGGTCTGCAGCGCCTCTTCCTCTTCCTCGGAATAGGTCCGCCGCGCCCGGTTCTGCACCACCAGGACGCCGAGCGTGTTGCCGGCCCGCAGGATCGGCACGCCGAGGAACGAATGGTAGATTTCTTCGCCGGTCTCCGGGCGGAACGCGAAGGCCGGGTGGGTCTGCGCCTCGGAGAGATTGACCGGGTTGGCCTCGCTCGCCACCAGGCCGACCAGGCCCTCGTCCTGGCGCAGCACGGTCTGGTGCACCGCCTCGCGCTTGAGGCCCTCGGTGGCGTACAGCTCGAGCGTGCTGTCGACGCGCAACACGTAGACGGAGCAGACCTCCGCCACCATGTTGGCGGCAATCAGCACAACGATCTTGTCCAGGCGTTCCTGCGCGCTGACCGGTTCCGCCATCACCTCGCGGAGCCGGCGCAACAGCACGCGCGGACCGCCGAGCGTGCCAGCCATGGCAAACGTTCCTCAGGGCCGCATTGATCACAGGGCTATAGCGAATGGCCTATGCAAACGGCAAGCCAAAGCTGTTCTAAGGGGCTGTTAAGACGGACTTGTTGCTGGTTGCGGCGCAATGAAATCCCATGCTGGATCCCCTGCCGGAGGAGGAATGGTCCTGGTCCGTGACCCGCATGAAGTGCAACGCTGCTCTATCCGTCGTGCTTTTTGCCGATTGCTTGGACAGCGGTCCTCAAGCGCGGCAATTCATCGATTACGACGTTCCATACAACGCGATCGGACAAGCCCTCGTAGTCGTGTCTCAAGACGTTTCCGATCCCGCGGACCTTTCTCCACGGAATCTCCGGCCGTTCTTGCGTCAAGCTGTCAGGAATTGCTCGGCTTGCTTCGGAAATGATTTTCAATGGCTCGTTGCACCAGCCAGCGCAATTGCCAGCTTGCCGCGAATTCTTCGAACGTCTTGCCGCGGATCACTTCTTCTGCGCGTTCGATGGCTTCCAGGATGTCGTGAAGGGCATGGGCGACCTTGCGGGCCATTAAAAAACCCGCACCGCCGTCTGCTCGATCTCTGATTTCAACATCGGATGCAGCCCGTCTCTGGTCGTCACATCGACGGGGATGTTGAGCTCGTCTTCGAGATACTGCTTGATCCCGACGAGATCGAATGCATTGAACCGGCTGTTCGGATCGTAGTCGATGAAGAGGTCGAGATCGCTTGTCTCTTTGGCCTCGCTCCGCACGGTCGAACCGAAGACATAAAGCGATGTAGCCCCCATCGCCCTGATCGCAGAGGCGCGGTGCTTCAACGCTTCGATAGCTTCGATTCGGCCCATAAGAGCCATGTTATCCGATTGTCTGACGCAGAAGCAAAGTAGGCGGTGGCGATCTGGGCCTGGCTATTTGTCCAAGCCGTACAGACTGTGCAGCGTGCGCACCGCCAGCTCGGTATACGCCGCGTCGATCAGCACCGAGAACTTGATCTCCGACGTGGTGATGGCGCGGATGTTCACCCCGCGCTCCGCCAGCGCCTTGAACGCGCCGGCCGCCACGCCCGCGTGGCTGCGCATGCCGATGCCGATCACCGACAC
>JAIESI010000100.1 GCA_019746135.1 Xanthobacteraceae bacterium | reverse complement strand
TCGCTTCGCTCACTGTGACCAGCTCACGAGAGGACTTCCACCTCCAAGTCGATGCCCATGCCGGGCGCACCAAGAAACAACGAGGGCGGCCTTTCGGCCGCCCTCGTCATTTCCAATCCGCTCTTGCGCGCGACGCTCAGTCCACCGACACGCCGCTCGCCTTGATCGGCACCGCCCACTTCTCGGTCTCGTCCTTGACGAGCTTGGCGAGATAGGCGGGTGTGGTCTCGTTGCCGGTGGCGATCTCGGCGCCAAGCCCCGCGAGCTTCTCCTTCACCGCCGGCGTATTGATCGCGTCGACCGCGGCCTTGTTCAGCCGCTCGACGATCGGCGCGGGCGTGTTCTTCGGCAGGAAGATCGCGTTCCAGGTGTAGGCGATCAGCCCGTCGGTGCCCTGCTCCTTGGCGGTCGGCAGGTCCGGCAGCGCCGGCGAGCGCTTGTCCTGGAACAGCGCCAGCGCGCGCACCGTGCCGCCGTCGACGTGCGGCTTCGCGGTCGAGGAAATCTCGCACAGGAAGTCGATGCGGCCGGCCTGCAGCTCGCCCATCGCCGGGCCGGTGCCGCGGAACGGGATGTGGGTGATGTTGGTCTTGAGGATGTAGTTGAGCAGCACGCAGCCGAGATGCGTCGCCGAGCCCGCGCCGGCCGAGCCGAACTGCATCTTGCCCTGGTTGGCCTGGGCGTAGGCCACGAACTCCTTGAAGTCCTTCACCGGCAGGTCCTTGCGGACGGTCAGCAGGATCGGCACCTGCGCGAGCAGCGCGACCGGCGTGAAGTCGGTCTGCGAATTGTAGAGCGGGCGCTTGTAGAGCGTCTGGCCCTGGGCGTGGGTGCCCACGGTGCCGATGCCGAAGGTGTAGCCGTCCGGCTGCGCGTCGGAGACGCGCTTGGAACCGGTCATGCCGCCCGCGCCGCCGACGTTCTCGATCACCACCTGCTGGCCGAGCAGCTCGCTCATCCGCGCGCCGACGATGCGGCCGAGCACGTCGGTCGGCCCGCCCGCCGCAAACGGAATGATCATCGTCATCGGACGGCTCGGATAATTCTGCGCCGCAGCGCCCGCCGTCAGCACCAGGAGGCCGGCCAGGGCCGTACCCATCAATCTCATCTTCATGAGCGTCTCCCGCTGGTTTGTTTGCCGGGCTGGCCGACACATGCGACAGAAGCCCCACAGCGTCAAGCAGCCCTGCGCGGCCGATATTGGCACGGCCGCCCGCCTTCGCATAAGGTGACACCATGAAAACAACCCGAATTGCCATCGCCGGCCTCGGCGCGATCGGCCGTGCCGTGGCACGGCGCCTCACCGACGGCCTCCCCGGACTGAGCCTCGCCGCCATCGCCACCGGCAACGCCGACAAGGCGCGCGGCTGGCTGAAGGAACAGAAGATCGACTGCCCGGTGGTGGAGCTCGACGAGTTCCCCAAGCACGCCGACCTTGCGGTCGAGTGCGCGCCGGCCTCGCTGATCGAGCGCATCTGCAAGCCGATGCTCGAGGCCGGCAAGCAGGTGATGGTGCTGTCCTGCGGCGCGCTGCTGCCGCGGCAGGACCTGATCGACCTCGCCAAGGCCCACGGCGGGCGGATCATCGTGCCGACCGGCGCGCTGCTCGGCCTCGATGCGGTGGCGGCCGCGGCCGAGGGCACGATCCATTCGGTGAAGATGACGACGCGGAAGCCGCCGATCGGATTGGTCGGCGCGCCTCATCTCGTGAAGAACAACATCTCGGTCGAAGGGCTCAACACCGCAAAGCTCGTGTTCAGCGGCACCGCGCGCGAGGCGGCCGCGGGCTTTCCCGCAAACGTCAACGTCGCGGCGGCGCTGTCGCTGGCCGGCATCGGGCCGGACCGCACCATGATCGACATTTATGCCGACCCGGCGGTGACGCGGAATTGCCATTCGATCGAGGTCGATTCCGACAGCGCGCGGTTTACGTTGTCGATCGAGAACATCCCGTCGGAAAACCCGAAGACCGGCAAGAACGTCGCGCTGTCGGTGATCGCGATGCTGCGCAAGATGCACGCGCCGCTCGCGGTCGGGACCTGATCGCCTCACCCGGGCCACGCTCCGTATTTCCTCAGGCCGCCTTGTCTCAAGCGTCATCGTCCCGGGGCTTTGAATTCGGGCGCCCGGGCCGGCCCGCCGTTTCCTTCCCCGCCTTCGCGGGGACCGCTTTTCCTTCCCCTCGAAAAGAGGGGTTGGAGCGCCGGGAGGCGCCGGGAGCTTTGCGAAGGCTCCCGGACCGGCCTTGCGATCGGCCGGTCCGCGCCAAGATTCCGGGACCCATAGGCTTTGAGGGGGGTGGGGGTCCCGGGGCGCGGGGCCCTTGCGAGGGGCCCCGGCGCCTCCCGGCGCTCCAACGCGATGCCAGTTGTCGGGCACCGCATTCTGCTCCCTCGTCGGACGCCGCGATCGACGGCACCTCAAGAGAACAAAGAAAGAACGAACATTAGCGCCGATCGGATCGCTGTCAACCCATCAACCAGCCAGCGGTCTGCCCTGCCTTATCCGCTTGTGTTTGCGAAGAAATTCCGGCCGGCGCAGCTCGGTGAGCCGCTTCGCTCGCGCCGGCTCGTGGCGCGAATTTCACCGCCGCAATTGGTACGGCCCCGGCTTGGTTGCTGCGAACCTGAGATCGAGCTTGCGGCACATGCGCTGCCGACGTTTAACCCCGGCCGCCGCGCGCCGGGGGAGCGCGCAGCGGCTTGCGTGTTTGGACTAGAAGCCACTCAGCGGATTTGTTGCGGGGACGAGGCCGGCGCGCGCGTGCCCGTTGCCGCCGGCGACGTTGGCATGAAATTCGGACGGCTCGTGTCGAGGAGGCCGCCGTCCTGCAGCGGTTTGCCCTTCGGGACGTGCGGGGGCAACGACGGGTCGACCTGCTCCAGCTTGCCGTCCTTGGACCGCGGCTCCTCGCAATTCATAAACGCCCTTTCGCATCTAATCTTGCACGCCTCGATGCGATCCTTCTTCTCGAACACCCGGTCGCAGCGAGCGTTGCAACCGTTGTGCTTTTTTATGCAGGACGGATCGTCTTTCTTGGCGGCGCAGGTTGGGGAATTGCCGAGAGAGAACACAAGCGCAAGGCTGGCCAAAGCAATTCCAGTGGAGATCTTGGAACCGGACATCCGAAAAATCATCATTCGCGCCGTCCTCGACACGAAGTCCCGCGCGCCGGGATACAGAACGCGGGGAACGCAAAAATTGCGCGACCGGGACGCCGACACGATTTTCGTAAAGTCGCATTTTTGCATTGCAGGCTCCTTTTCATGTTGCAGTGAGGTCCGCCTGCCCCTCAGATTCGTGACCTTTTGTCCCGCCTTTATGCCGCTCAGTTCGGCGCCAGCGTGCCGGTCGCGCTCGGCGGCTGCGGATTGGGATTGAGCTCGTGCGGATAGCGGAAGCGCGCATCCTCCGACGGCATCACCGGATAGGCCGTGTAGGAAATCTTCGGCTGCGAGAAGATGTTCGCGGTCTGCCGCATCGCCTGCGCCAGCGCTGCGTTGGCGCAGAGCCCGCCCGCCGTCCGGCCCTCGCCGCACCAGGCCTGCGCGCCAGATGGCGCCGCGCCGGCGAGCATGAACCACAACGCGAGGAGCGCCGCACCGTGGAAGAGCGATGCCGCCGACAGCCTGCGCTCCGGTCGCCGCGCCCGGCCGAGGCCGCGCACCAGGGCCGACGGTCGCGCGCACTGCCATTGCTGCCCGTATGCCTCGGCTCCGCCGCAGCCACCCGGGATCGAGCGGATGATCGCGGCGGCCGCCCAGGACGGAGCACCGGGCTCCAGCCGTGACAGCCAGAGGCCACGCGCCCGGCCGGAGAAACCGTGAAAGAGCGTCTTGAAGATCGTCTTCATGAAACCGTCTCCTTCCTCAAAATCTGACGTTGAATCCGCCGGCCAATTGCCAGCCCCTGCTTTTCACCACCGGCACCGCATCGCTCAGGACAAAGCCGTTCGCCAGCACGCTGAACATCTGGCCGTTGATGGCGTCGCGCTCGCCTTCGCGGGTCCAGACGTGCTCGGCGCGCAGGTTGAACGAGAGGATGTCGGTTGCCGCATATCGCGCCAGCAGGCCCGCGGCGTAGCGGTCCTTGGCCGGGACGAACTGCAGCGTTGCGGCGTCGTAGGTGTTGTTGTCGCGATAGAGAAAGCTTGCGACCGGCCCGAGCCAGAGCGATCGGACCGGCCACAGATGCTGGAGGCCGACGCGATAGAGCGTGGAGTTGGTGTTGAACGGCTCGGTGACGAGTTGCTGCGCACCGAGAAATTGCACCTCGTTGCGGTTGGAACGCGCCCAGGACGCGGTGAGCGTCGTCGCACCGTAGCGCTCCGGCCAGACGTAGCCGAGCGTGCCGCTCGCGAGATAGCGGCGGCCGGCGCGGTAAAGCGCCGCGTCGTTCTGCGTGCTGGTCGTCTCCTCCGAGACCGTGCCGACGATCGAGGCGGCCCAAGGGCCGCTCGCGTAGGCGAGCGAGGCCGTGCCGGTCAGCACGTCGCCCGGATCGACCCGGGTCAGCGCCTGGAGGTCGCGCTGGTTGGCCACCGCGGTGAGCGAATTTTCCCGGTCGAACACCCCGCGCCAGGTGTATCCGGCGGCCAGCGTCACAAGCACCGACGGCGTCAGCGGCAGATTGAAGCCCGCGGTCGGCCCGACGTTCCAGCCTTCGCCGAAACTGCTGATCTCGACCAGGTCCGGGTCCATGCGGGCGTTCATCGCCGTTCCGAACAGCGCCGACCGCCCGGTCGGGACGTTCAGGTTGAGCGAGACGAACGGCTGGATGCCGTTGAGCCCGAGATAGGTCAGCGTGCCGTTCGCCACCGTGTCGGTGATGGTGTCGACCTCTCCGCTCAGGCCGAACGTGGTCTGGCGCGAGCGGACCCAACCGCCGCGGCCGAGCAGCTCGACCTTGAACAGGTCGTTCGGCGCGCCGACAAGCTGCATCGCATACGGCACGTAGATCTGGCTGCCGCTGCCCGGGTTGGCGTTGACGTTGGTGGGCGAGCCGCGCGTGCCGGTCCAGGAGTAGTAGCGGACTTCGCTGGCGAGCGCCGCACTCCAGCGCTTCTCCGGTGCCACGGCAACGCGTGGCGCCTTCTCGACCACCGTGACGTCGGCCGCGCCGGCCGGCACAGCCGCGGACGAAGCCCACGCGAACGCAGCAGCCGCCGCCACAGCGCGCCCGGCAACGATTGCCTTTTCAAATCGATCGCCCATTCGCAAATTCCCACCTGCTCTGCTGCAATTTCTTGTTTGACGATGCCTTTGCCCGGCATCGACGCTCCGCCGATTTCTCGCGCATGAACCTCGGGCAAGAGCGCACACGCGCGCATCACCCTTTCGGTTGATGCGCGCGCGCTTCCACAGGTCAGCCGCCGGGCACCGCGAAGCCGGCCACAAGCCTGACCAGATCAGCCTGCCGCCGGGTTCCGGTCTTCTCGAACAGCCGGCGCAGGTGGGTCTTCGCCGTCGCCTCGGAAATGCCGAGCGCCGCGGCGAGGTCGGCGACGCCGCCGGTTTCGAACACCGCGAGCAGCACGCGCAGCTCGCTCGGCGTCAGGCCGTAGAGCCTGGCGACAACCTCGGGCATCGCCGGCGCTTCGAGCCGGGTCTTGCGCACGAACACCGCCGCCACCGCCGCATAGACCGCGCCGGCCTGCCGCCGCGCGCCCGAGGTGAGCGGCAACACATGGGCGACGTGATGCTGCCCGTCGCGCCCGCGCAGCGGGATCGCGACGCCGCGGGTGCCGACGGCGGCGTCGCCGCTGCCCGCGGACGCGAACACCTCGCGCAACGCCTGGTCGGCCTGCGGATCGGCCGCGGTCAGCCGACCGCCGGGCGCGCGCAGGATCTCGTCGGCGACCAGCAGGGCGTGGCCGGCGGCATTGGCGTGCACGACCTGGCCGCGGGCGTCGACGAGATACATGCCGGCGACGATGCCATCGAGCGTGTCGGCGAGCGTCGCGGACTCCAGGGTCCTGAGATCGATCACCTTGCCGATCAGCACCGCGCGCCGCACGTGCGGCACGATGAGTCGCATGCGGCGCCGCGCTTCATTGTCGATGATGCCGTGCGCCCTGCCGCGAAAGATGCCGAACAGCGCCGCGCTCGTGGCCGTCCGTTCGAGCGGGGCGCTGATGAAATCGACCAGGCCCTGCGGCTTGACCCACTCGCGAAAGAACCGGGTGTCGGCGAACTCGTCGTAGGGCATGATATCGGTCGTGGACACCGGCACCTCGATGTCCGAGAAGAAGTGCGCGGCGTTCGCCGGATCGATCTTGACGTATTCCTCGAAATAGATGGCCTTGTAGTGGGACGAGATCCCGCCGTCGTCGTAGTAGACGTTGCCCGCCTTGTTGGCGGCGTCCTTGGCGTAGATCACGGCCGAGAAGCCGGGGAGGAAGCGGGCCGCCTTGGCCAGCACGCCGGGCCACAGCGCCGGATCGAGCGCCGCGTCATAAATTTCGGCGATCAGGCTGGAGAGCGCTTCGGCGTCCGGCATCTCACGCTCCGCGTCAACGAAACGCTTTCGGTCAGACGGCTGGGCGCTGCGCATCATTCGATCGGATGACTGCGACCGCTGGCCGCGGCCTGCGGTCATTTCGAAATCGGCTGGAATAAAGCAATCAGTCAGGGTTTTTTGGTCTGCAACAACCCAAGTTCTACCTGCTCGCGCGGCGACGGTCTTGGCGCCGCGCGTAAAGCGGTTGGTTGAAAACGAAATTGCGTCGCCCCGAGCCAGGCGCGCGCTCCGCATCCGGAGATAATTGCAATGGCCGCCTGTGAAATGGGCACGTCTGAAATGTTCAATTCTGAAGCGATCTCCCCTGAAGTGGTTTCCCCTGAGGTGGTTTCCCCTGAGGTGGTGTCCTGGACGACGGACTCGGTGCCCCCCGGCGAACGCTTTTCGTATTGGCGCGAGGTCGTCTGCCAGACGGTCCTCAATGTCGCGACGGAATCGCGTCCCGAACAGTTCCGGGCGCGCATCTCCGGCCGGAAATTCGGCGAGTTTCGGTTTGCCGCATTCGATTCAAGCAGCCATCAAATTGTCCGCAACCAGCGACTGCTGACCAGCGCCCCGGCCGACAACTATCTCATCAGCCTGCAATACGGCGGCCGCTGCCACATCAGCCAGAACAACGACGATCTCCTGCTCGATCCCGGCGAGATCGCGATCGTCGACGGCCAGCAGCCGTTTCGCGTCGTCTTTCCACAGCCGGTCAGCCGCGTGCTTGCAGTGGTTCCCAAACATGCGCTCGAAGCCTTCGCCCCCTCGCTGCGGAATGCATCGAATTTCAAGATCCGCAGGCAATCGCCGTTCGCCGCGCTGACCCGGCAGCATCTGCTCGAGCTTGCGAACACCTCGCACGAGCTTCGCGAGCTGGAGATCGATGTTCTCGCCGGCAATCTTTTCAATCTGCTGGCGCTGTCGATCGCCCGCGACACGACGGCGCGCATGGCGAGGCCTGACCTGCAGCTCGCCGCGCTGCTCATGTTCTGCCGGCAGCAGCTCGCCAATCCCGAACTCTCCGCAGCGATGGCCGCCGCGCGGTTCAACATCTCGGTTCGAACGCTGCAACTGCGGTTCAGGAGGACCGGTCAGACGTTCGGCCGATGGCTCCTGGAAAACCGGCTCGAAGCCAGCCGCATCGCGCTTCGCGACCCCGGCCGCCGGGGCTTAGGCATTTCCGAGGTCGCCTACCGGTCGGGCTTCAACGACCTGTCGCACTTCAACAAGGCGTTCCGGGCGCGCTTCGGTCAAACCCCAAGCGAATGCCGCAATGGATCCGACGCCGCGCGCTAACGCGTCAGGGCACCGGCGTCGAGAAACCATTTGCTGCCCTGCAACCGGCCCTCGGATGTCAGCTCGACCGTGATCTGATTTGTCCGGCGCTCGTAGCCAAGAATTTTGACCAAACGCGGATTGATGAACTGCAAGGCGTCACGCCTCCCGAGGATGTTCTTCTGATAAGACATGAAGGCAGCGACACCGCTGCTCTTCCTCAATTTTTGCCATTCCGTCAGCTTCGCCCCGTCCTCAAACCAGATCGAGTTGGGCCTTACGACTCTGATGGCGCCCGGCCTGATGTCGGCAAGCGAAGGTGCGATCGACGCCACGAGCAGCAATAGCGTGAGAAAAGCGCGCATGTCTCGTCATAACCGAGAAGCCCGTGCCGCGCCATGCCGGGCATCGTGACGCGCGAATTTGCCGCCAATCCCGCACCGCCTCAGGCCGCGTGCGCCACCGCCTGTGCCCGCTCCCGATCAGGCGAAGGGCGTCGGCAGGGACCTTGTATTGACAATGTCGGTACAGGGGCTATTTGTTTTCGTCTCGAGATCGTCGAGGCCAGCCATGCCTGCACCCGTTCGACGTAAAGACGATGTGATCCAAATTCGCGCTTCGGCGGAAGCAAAGGCCGTTCTCAACCGAGCGGCTGCGCTGCGAGGCCAGAAGCTGTCGGAGTTCATGCTGGAGAGCGCCCGACGGCAGGCGGAGGAGACCATTCTCGACCAGCGCACGTTCTTCCTGGACGACAAGGCGCATGCACGCTTTCTTGCGTTGCTCGATTCACCTCCCAAGCCGACCGCCAAGATCCGCGCCCGGTTTGGCCGGAAAGCGCCGTGGGAGGCATGAGCGCCGGCGCGGCGGCGCTTTGCGCTCCCGAACCGCTCACGGCCAGGCACGACGTATCGCGGTTCTCCAACGGCATTCACCCCTCCCTTGATCAATGGCTGCGTGAGCGGGCGCGCGCCAGCGAAGGCCTCTCGGCGCGCACTTACGTGGCATGCCCCACCGACGAGCCGGATCGGGTTATTGGCTATTTTTCGATTTCAACGGCCGTCGAGCAGCGGAATGCGCTGCCTTCGGCAAAGCTCCGCCGCGGCCTGCCGGAGCAAGTGCCGCTGCTCCTCATCGGGCGCCTCGCGGTCGACGCCGAATGGCGCAACCGAGGGGTCGGATCCGCGCTTCTGGTCGATGCCTTAAAGCGCTGTTTTGCAGCATCGGAGATCGCGGGAGCGAGGGGCGTGGTGGCCCATGCCATCGACGACATGGCCGTCGATTTTTACGCACGCCACGGCTTTGTTCGCTCTCCACTGGGCGAACGTGTCATGCTGATGCCAATCGAAACGGTTCGATCGCTGATCAGCAGATAGCGTTCGACTGCCCGGGTGGATGCATTGTCCGCCACCAGAACCGACTCGACATCGCCGAAACAGCTTCAGGACACCGGCAGCGCCGCGGCGCGCTCCGGCAGGTCGGCGGCGATGCGGCGGCGGCCGAGCATGTGGGCACGGCCGTCGTTGATCGCGTCGACCGCGATCAGCTTGCCGGCCTTGCGATACTCCACCGAGAAGCGGGCTTCGTCCGGAACGCCGACGGTTTCGCAGGCGTCGTAGCCGTCGAGCAGGCCGGTGATCTGCAGCTTGATCTCGTACTGGTCGGACCAGAACCACGGCACCGGATCGTAGGGCACGGGCTTGCCCAGGATCGCCTGTGCCGCGGCCTTGGCCTGATCGATGGCGTTCTGCACGCATTCGAGCCGGATCCTGCGGCCGTAGCGATGCGAGTGGAAGCGCGCGCAATCGCCGATGGCGTAGACGTCGGGCGCCGCGCGGGCGACATCGTCGACCACGACGCCGTCCTCGCAGGCGAGGCCCGCCGCCATCGCCAGATCGTCATTGGCGCGGGCGCCGGTCGCGACCAGCACAACGTCGGCCGCGATCTTCTCGCCGGAGGCGAGCGCCAGGCCCACCGCCCGCCCCTCGCCTTCGATGCCCGCAAGCCTCGCGCCAAGCCTGATGTCGACGCCGCGCGAGCGGTGCAATTGGTCGAAGAAGGCGGACACCTCCTCGCCCGCGACGCGCTTCATCACCCGCGCCTCGGCCTCGACCACGGTCGCCGCGCGGTCCTCCTGCCGCAGCACCGCCGCGACCTCGAGGCCGATGTAGCCCGCGCCGACGATGGCGACGCGGCGCGCGGCATCGAGCGCCGGACGCAGCCGCTTCACGTCGTCGATCCTGCGGAGCGAGTGCACACCGTCGAGCTTGATGCCCGGCAGCGGCAGGTCGCGGGCCCGCGTGCCGGTGGCAAACACCAGGGTGTCGTAGGGGAACGTCCGGCCGTCGCGCAGCGTCACGCGCTTGCCGCCACGGTCGACGGCGGCCGCCGCCGCGCCAAGCTCCAGCGCAACCTGATGGTCGGCCCAGTAGCTTTCGCGCCGCAGCAGCAGCGTGTCGATCGACGCCTTGTCCTTGAGGAACGCCTTCGACAGCGGCGGACGCTGGTAGGGCGCATAGGGCTCGTCGCCGACCATGCGGATCGCGCCGGCATAGCCGCCCTGCCGCAGGCTGATGGCGAGTTGCGCCGCCGCCTGTCCGGCGCCGAGGATGAGAATACCAGCCGCCATGGTCCGCCCGCTGAAAGCCCGATCGTGTCCCGTGCATGGATGGCCGACGCGCTAGAGGCTGTCAAACGGCTTGGGCTGTCAAACGGCTTGGGCTGTCAAACGGCTTGGGCTGTCAAACGGCTTGGGCTGTCAAACCGCTCGGGCGTCATGTTAGAAAAGACGCTCAATTCCTTCCTTGTTCTTCCCAAACCAACGCCCCGAGAGAGAATGATGGCCAAAAAAGCTGCCGCCAAGCGCGCCGAGAAGCGTCCGTCCTATCGCCTGACGGAGATCGGCGACGAGCAGATGAGCGCGGTGCAGAAATCGCTGCGCGATGCGATCTATTCGGGGCCGCGCGGCATCCGCAAGAAGCTCACCGGCCCGTTCCAGATCTGGCTGAACTCGCCGGAGCTCGGACTGCTCGCGCAGGCGCTCGGCGCGCACTGCCGCTACAAGACCACGCTGTCGCCGCGGCAGTCGGAGACCGCGATCTGCGCGACGGCGCATCACTGGAAGGCGCATTACGAGTGGGTGGCGCACGCCGACCAGGCGCTGAAGGCGGGCGTGAAGCCCGAAACCATCAAGGCGATCCAGGCCGGCCGCGAACCGAAATCGGCGCAGAAGGACGAAAAGGCGATCATCGATTTCGTCAAGGAGCTCTACAAGACCAAGCGCGTCAGCGACAAAACCTACAAGCGGCTGCACGGCCTGTTCGGCGACGCCGGCATGGTGGAGCTGGTCGGGATCTGCGGCTACTACGCGCTGATCTCGATGACGCTCAACGTGTTCCGCGCGGAAATCCCCGCGGACATGCCGCTGCCGTTCAAGGAGCCGGCCTAGCCGCCGGCGCTCGTTCGGGGCGCATCGCTGATGCTCGTCCAGATCTACGAGGTCAGCAGCCCCGAAGAGGCCCGCGCCCTCGGCAACCTCGGCGTCGATCACGTCGGGGTCCTGGTCGGGGATGGAACGTTCCCGCGCGAGCAGTCCGTGCAACAGGCGCAGCGGATATTTTCCGCGATCCCGTCATCCTCGGTAGCCGTCGCGCTGCTGCTGTCCGCCGATGTCCGGTTTCTCGAAAAGGCCATTTCGGAGCTGAAGCCTTCGATCGTGCACCTCGGCGCGTCGACCGATCTGCTGACGCCAGCCGAGGTGCAGCAGCTCAGAACGCGGTGCGGGCCGCTGACCGTGATGCGAAGAATCCCGGTGACCGGCGACGCCAGCATTGCCGTTGCCCAGAGCTATGACGGGACCGCCGACTGGCTCCTGCTGGACAGCCACCGGCCGGGCGACATCCAGATTGGCGCGCTGGGCGTGACCCACAATTGGGACATCGACCGGAAGATCGTCGAGGCCGTGCGCATCCCGGTCGTCATTGCCGGAGGGCTCGGGCCCGACAATGTTGCCGATGCCATCAGAACAGTGCGGCCGGCCGGCGTCGACTCCAAGACCAGGACGGATCGAGACGACGGGAGCCACACGAAGGACCTGGAAAAGGTCCGGCGCTTTGTCGCTCAGGCGAAATCGCGTCCCGCGCGGTGATCCGGCAAGCCACGCTCGTTCGACACGCGCGACCGCGCATGGCCTTGAAACCGCCGGTGGTGGCGCGACCAGGTCATGGCTGCTGCGACGGCGCGAGCCTTGGTGACGCTTTGCCGGACGTGCCATGTTACGGGCCCGTGCGGCATGCGCCGTGCGAGCCTGTTTCAGTGCGAGACCGTCAAAGGCATGACCACGCCGTCCAACTCCCCTTACACGCCGGACCTGCGCGGCTTCATCGAGTTCCTCGAGAAGGAGCATCCCGAGCACATCGTGCGGATCAAGAAGGAGGTCGACCCGAAGTTCGGCGTGTCGGGCATCCTCGAGCGGCTGGAGCGCGACGAAAAATTCCCGCTGGTGATCTTCGAAAACGTCAAGGGCTCGAAGATTCCGCTGATTGCCAACATGCACGCGAGCTTCGAGCGGCTGCGACTCGGCCTCGGCATGGAGACCGGCGACGTGAGGGCGTTCGTCAAGGAATGCGCGGCGCGGCAGGCTAATCCGATCGATCCGGTGATGGTGACCGACGCGCCGGTGCACGAGGAGGTGTTCCTCGGCCAGGACGTGAGCGTCGAGGACCTGCCGATCTGCACCTATCACGAGAAGGACGCCGGCAAGTACATCACCGCGGGGCTCGCGGTGATGCGCGATCCCGAGACCGGCATCAACAACGTGGGCATCTACCGGCACCAGGTGCACGAGAAGAACCTGCTCGGCGTGCAGCTGTCGGAGACCGCCGACGGCAACATCATCTGGAAGAAATACGAGAAGCGCGGCCTGCCCTGCCCGGTCGCGATCGTCATCGGCCACCATCCGGCGTTCTTCGTCGGCTCCTTGTGCTTCTCGACGCTCGACTCCGACGAGATCAGGATCGCCGGCGGCATGCTGCAGCGGCCGGTGCCACTCGTGCGCTGCAAGACCATCCCGCTCGACGTGCCGGCCAACGCCGAGATCGTGCTGGAGTGCGAGATCCGGCCGGTGGAGCGGCGCATGGAGGCGCCGTTCGGCGAGCATCCCGGCACCTACGGGCCGCAGCGGATGAACCCGGTGCTGGAGATCAAGGCGATCACCCGGCGGAAGAACCCGCTCTACCAGAACGCCTTCGTCGGCCACGCCGACAACCTTTTGCTGTCGGGGCTGATCCGCACGAGCTTCATCGAGGAGACGGTGAAGATCGCCTGCCCGACGGTGCGCGGCGTGAACGTGCCGCGCTCGGGCCGCTTCCGCTTCGTCTGCTACATCGCGCTGGAAAAGATGCAGGAGGGCGAGGCGAAGCTTGCGGCGATGGCGGCGTTCGTCGCCGACCCGTTCCTGAAGTTCGTCGTGGTGGTGGACCACGACGTCGACATCAACAGCGATACCGACGTGCTGCACGCGATCGCCACGCGCGTGCGCGCCGACACCGACACCTTCATGGTGCCCTATGCCAAGGGCTCGCCGCTCGATCCGGCGTCGTACGATCCGGCGGGCGGCTCGAACCTCGTCACCAAGATGGGGATCGACGCGACGCGGAAGGCGAACTATCCGGACGAGATTTCGGTGCCCGGGTTTCAGTCGATCGATATGGCGGAGTTCATTCCGGGGTATCGCGGTTCTTGACCTCCGCTGCGCCCACTCTCGCTTTGTGTCACGGTCGGACCTTTGTCCAACTTTCCGAAAATGCCAGCGCCGAGGTCGAGAATGGCCGCCCTTCCCGTTCGCGCGGCCATGACCGCCCTTTGGCTTCTATGCCATTCCGGACCAGTCGCGTGCTCAGCGCGGGGATGAGTACGGTACATAAGCCATAGCGCCGGTCCGGAATTTGATTGGGCTGGGTATGGATGAGCAGCGGCTCGCCGATATCAAACCACGTCAGCGAGATATCTTCGCCATACGACTTGATGTGCTCGGTCCAAAAGTAACGAGGATCTCCAGTCTTGCTGAATTGCGCATCTGCACAGAGGATTGTGGTATCGGCGAGTTCTGCGTTGAGCATTCCTTGCACGGTCGACTGCAGCCAGCGCGCCATCGCGATATTGTCAGAATAGATGCGCCAGCGATCCTCGGTGAGCTCGCTCTTCAGATAAAGAACGTGGCCGGGCCCGGCTGGCGAGAATACGATTCGCCAAAAACTTGCGTTTGTCGAATTCGGATCGCCGTCCTTGGGACTGATGCGGATAAATGGATTTTCGCCTGTAAGGATCGTTTTGTTGGGATCAAGAATGTTCATGAATTCGGTCTCCGTAACCACTGGTGCTGCGCGTGCCTGGATGGATTTTCAGTCGTTCGCTCGGTCGCGCACTGAATGTACGCCAGATGCCAACAGCGGAAAGCCCCCGGCTCAGCGCGCCTCTCCAGCAAACGCCTGCTGCAGCGCTGACAGACGGTCCAACGCGGCCGGTGACAACGGACCGTGCTGCGAGAGTTGCATGCCGCTCCGGCCGAATGTCCGCTTCTGCATGATCATTTCCCTTGCTCAGCCCGGACGGGCCGCGCCGCCGAGTGGCGCCACCAGCGCAGGGCCGGCCAACGCGGCAGATTATCCTAACCCGCGCCAAGCTCGGCTTTTCGTCCAGTCCGTGTATTTCTTTACCCTCGAGCCGGATATTCGGCTGACGGGCTGGCACGTCCGCCAAGCGCTAAGTGCCCGCACCCTGATAGAACGGTCGCTGTACCGATCCCAATCCCGGGAACCGGCACGAAGCGATCAGGATGGCCGATTTTGCTTTTTCCGACGGACCTCACGTCATTCCTCGACCTCATACGCCAACACGGCGATGCGGCCTACAGCATCATGTTTGCGTATGCAGCCTCGCACAGCTTGCTGCTTGCGCTGTTTGCGGGCTACGCCGCGCATTCGGGCGCGCTGGATTTCGGCACTCTCATCGTGGTTTGCTGGTTCGGCAGCTTCACCGGCGATGTGCTCCGCTTCTGGATCGGACGACGGTTTGGCACGCGCTGGCTCGGCCCCTTCCCCCGGATTGAACGCGCCGTCCAGACTGCAGCCCAACTGGCAAACCGCCACTATGTCTGGATGATCCTGTTGCATCGCTACCCGCACGGTATTCGAGGTGTCGCGGGTTTTGCCTACGGCATGTCGCGGCTGCCTTGGTCCACCTTCCTGGCGCTGAATTTCGTTGCGGCGGGCCTGTGGTCCTGCGCCATCGTTTGCGCCGGCTATGCCTTCGGTCAGCTGTCGGAGAAGGTCATGAGCGATGCTTCTTCGGGTCTGGGATTGGTGATGCTGGTCGCGTTCCTTGGCCTCTCCTGGATTTTAAGCAAAAAACTCGATCGCGTCGTCGAGCGAAGCTAAAACGCGCGGACCGCCGATCGGGGTTCTCGACTCCCGCTGTGCCAATACACAGGCGCGTCATCGGCGGCGGATAGCCGTCCGAAAGACGGCTATGCCCGGCGATGACAGTGTGCGTGTGGCAGCAGACGTGGCTCGAAGCGCTCAGTGATTATGGCCGCCAGCCCTCGGCGTGGCGCCGATCGCCTCGACCGCGTACTCGACCTCGACCTTGCCGGCCTTCTCGAACTCGAGCGTGCCCTTGACGCGCTTGCCCTGCTCGAGCGGCGCGGTGATGCCGACGAACATCAGGTGATAGCCGCCGGGCTTGAGCTCGACGGTCTGCCCGGGCTTGATCTCGAGGCCCTTCGGCAGCATGCGCATCTTCATGACGCCGCCTTCCATCGACATCTCGTGGATCTCGAACTTCGGCGCGGCCTCGGTCGAGCCGCCGACCAGGCGGTCGGGCGTGGTGCCGTTGTTGACGATCTTCAGGTAGCCGCCGGCGACGGTTGCGCCCTTGGGCGTGGCGCGCGACCAGGGATGCTGGATCTCCAGCGAACCAATTTTGTAATCGTGGGCGGATGCCGCACCCGCGGCGATGGCCAAGACAGGCGCCACGACAATGGCCAGCAGTAGAGACTTCATGACAGTGCTCCAATCGGAATGGTTCAACGCGGTTTCCTGAACGCGTTCGCTTGCGCGCCCGAAGGCGCGCGACGCAGCAATGCAGTTTGGAAAATCAGGCCGCCGGGGGGCCGCGCGGCGGCTGCGGACCTGCCGCAAAGACCAGCGGGGCGATCCAGCCGGCCCACGACACGACCGCGGCGTAGGCCTGGCGCAGCAATGCCACGGCGGCGATGCCGGCCGGCAGCGCGCCGGTCAGGCCGTGTCCCATCGCGGCGCAGACCGCGGGACAGGGAATCTCGTGCTGCGCCGGAGCGCCGCTATCTCCGAAGCCTATCGTCGAGCACAGCACCGTCAGCGGGTCGGCGAGGGCTGCGACCTGCGGCACCGCGAACGCCAGCAGCAGCGCCTGCAGCGCCATCGAGTAGGCGGCGGTCAGGGCGACAACGGCGCGGCGGATGGCGCGGAAGTCCATGCACGCATCTATAGGCCCGCCCCCCGCAGCCGTCCACGGGAACAGGAAACCGGATGTGGCCCGCTACCGCCGCGAAATGTCCCCGATTGCCAGCAAGGACTCGTGGTACTATGTCCGCGTCAGGCGAGGTACCAAGCCGTGACCAGCGAGCAATCAAACGAGCCTGAGGGCCGGATCCTGCAATTCCGGCCGCGCGGGGGCTCGCTGTTCGTGCATCACCCGCCTCCTCCTCCCTCGCCTCAAGTCCCCGACCTCAAGAAGTTCGAGAGCGAGCCCGAGGAGCCGGGCGAGTACCGGCACCGCATGCTGATGAACGTTCTGGCGCTGGGCTTCACCGTGCTGCTGGTCGCCGGCGGCATCTGGATCGCCGACGTGATGGCGCACATGCGCAAGGACCAGGACTGCGTGCTGATCGGACGGCCCGGCTGCACGCCGGTCAATGTGCCGATCGCGCCGCGCTAGGATCCCGCCGGCCCGTCGGTTTGCGTCAGTTCGAGCTGATCGTCACCGGCGCGAGGCCGGAGAAGCCGAGTTGGCTTGCCGCCGCCGGCGTGAGATCAATGATGCGGCCGCGAATGAAGGGGCCGCGGTCGTTGATGCGGACCGTCACCTGGCGGCCGTTGTTCTTGTTGACCACCGTGACCATGGTGCCGAACGGAAGGGTCCGGTGGGCCGCGGTCAGCCCCCGCGAATTGGCCCGTTCGCCATTTGCGGTCTTCTGCCCATCGTAGCCGTAGACGGAGGCTATTCCGGTTTCCGCCTGGGCGGTGCCTGCGAGCGGCCCGGCGGCGGTGAGACAAACGCAAATGGCGGCGAGCGACCTTCCGATCATTCCATAGGACTCCAGCGATGTTGGGGGGAGGCGCGGAAACACACGGGCAGTGTGGCGAGAGCAAGGCCGCCGGATTAACCAGTTCAACGCGACGTTACGGTCACGCACGAGCGCCAGACGATCCCCGGGCGCCGGTTAAGCCGATTCGAGCAGCCAGGGTACCGCGCAGGCGAAAATCGCCTGAAATAACCGGCCTGTGTGCAATTCCTGCAACACCTTGCCGCCATTGAACTAAGGGCCTGCGTTCGCTATACGGGCACTCGGCTCACCCGTGGGGAAAACCGGGCGGAACGACCGTCGGTCCCGACGCGGCGCCAACTTCGGCGCGGCGATAAAAATCCGTTACCATTCAGGGACTTAGAGATGCCTTCGACGTTTGACACCGTGGCAAACATCATTGCCGAGACCTGCGACATCCAGCGCGACACGATCCAGCCCGACAGCCACGCGATCGACGACCTCGGCATCGACAGCCTCGACTTTCTCGATATCGCGTTTGCCATCGACAAGGCGTTCGGGATCAAGCTGCCGCTCGAGCAGTGGACCCAGGAGGTCAACGACGGCAAGGCCACGACCGAACAGTACTTCGTGCTGAAGAACCTGTGCTCGCGCATCGACGATCTGGTCGCTGCCAAGGGCAAATGATGTCCGGCACCCAATGCGGCTCGAGTATTTTCAGCTCATCGATCGGATCATCGACCTCAATCTGAACGACCTGACGATCCGCGTCGAGGCGAACGTCCCGGCCGAAAGCACCATCTTCGAGGGGCATTTTCCCGGCCGGCCGCTGATGCCGGGCGTGCTGCTGATCGAAAGCATGGCGCAGGCGTCCGGCTGGCTGATCATCGCCAGGAACAAGTTCGACAAGATGCCGTTCCTCGCCGCGGTCAAGGAGGCCAAGCTCCGCACCTTCGTCACGCCGGGACAGGCGCTCACCGTATCGGCCAAGATCGTGCACGAGGGCTCGGGCTTCGCGATGACCGAGGCGCGCGTCGCGGTCGACGGCAAGACGGTGTGCAACGCCGACATCACCTTCCGCATTGTTGATTTCCCGAAGGGCGAGTTCCTCGACAACATGCTTGCCGTCGCCAAACGCATCTCGTTCCCGCTGGAGACGGTCCCGCATGGCTAATTCTTTGGCTGATGTTGCAAAGGACCGCGAGGCCTTCATCACCGGCATCGGCATCGTCTCCTGCCTCGGCGAGGGGCCCGACGCGCATTGGCAGGGGCTCAGCTCCGGGGCGCCGCAGGCCGACACCACCACCTACCCGCCCTACATCATTCACAAGATCGCGGCGATCGACTTCGACAAGCAGATCCCGAAGAAGGGCGATCAGCGGCAGATGGAGCCGTGGCAGCGGATCGGCACCTATGCGGCGGGCCTTGCGCTCGACTCCGCGGGCATCAAGGGCAACACGGAAATCCTCGCCCGCACCGACATGATCGTCGCCGCCGGCGGCGGCGAGCGCGACATCAACGCCGACACGGCGATCCTGTCCGGGCTGCCGACGGCGGAGAAGCCGGAGGCCTTCCTCAACGAACGGCTGATGAGCGACTTGCGGCCGACGCTGTTCCTCGCACAGCTCTCCAACCTGCTCGCCGGCAACATCTCGATCGTGCACGGGGTCACCGGATCGTCGCGCACCTTCATGGGCGAAGAGGCCGCGGGGGTCGACGCGGTCCGCATCGCGCATGCGCGGATCGCGTCGGGCCAGAGCGACATTGCGCTGGTCGGCGGCGGCTACAACGCCGAGCGGCCCGACCTCCTGATGCTCTACGAGTTCGGCGGCTTCAGCCTCAAAGACAAGCTCGTGCCGGTGTGGGACCGCGAGGCGAGCCCCGGCTTCGCGCTCGGCTCGCTCGGCGCGTTCCTGGTGATCGAGTCGCGCAAGCATGCGGAGGCCCGTGGCGCCAAGCGCCTCGCCCGCCTCACCGCCGTGCATTCCGACTGGTCGCGCCGGAGAAACCCCGGCGACGTGACCGCTACGCTCGGCAAGCTGTGGGGCCATGTCGCAAACAAGCTCCAGCCCGGAAAGGCCGCGGTGATCTCCGGCGCCTCGGGCGCGGCGCCCGCGACCGCCGAGGAGCGCGCCTTCCTCGCCCAGCACGGCGACATTGCCGTCCGCGGCACCGGCACCTATCTGGGCTTTGCCCTGGAGCCGCAATTTCCCATGAACGTCGCCCTCGCCGCGCTGGCCGTCAGCCGTGGTAGCCTGTTCCCGCCCGGCGCCGCGAGCGAGCGGGCGATGAGCGGCCCGCTGACGCAGGCGGTCGTCACCGCGGTGGGGCACTGGCGCGGCGAAGGCTTGGCGCTGGTCGAAGCCGCCCCCTGAAGGAGAGCTGCATGCCGTCCCATCTCGACAGCGCCGGCCGCCCGATCGTCGTGGTCACCGGCATGGGCGTGGTGACCTCGCTCGGCGCCGGCAAGACCGAGAACTGGCAAAAGCTGACGGCAGGCCAATCCGGCATCAAGAACATCACCCGCTTTCCGACCGACGGGCTGAAAACGAAATTTGCCGGCACGGTCGATTTCATCCCGGCCGATCCGATGTCGGCGCCCGAGTTGTCGGAGCAGCTTGCCGGCCTTGCCGCCGAAGAAGCGGTGGCGGAGGCCGGCATCGGCCGCGCCGGCGACTTCCCGGGCCCGCTGTTCCTCGCCGTGCCGCCGATCGAGATCGAATGGGCGCAGCGGCGCGAGATGGCGTCCGCCTCCGGCGCGAACGCCAATGTCACCTACACCGACATCGTGCGCACCGCCGCGAGTGGCAAATACGGTCATCATCACCGGCGTTTCCAGTTCAATTCGGTCTCCGACAACCTCGCCGAGCGGTTCGGCACCAAGGGTTCGCCGATCTCGCTCTCGACCGCCTGCGCGTCGGGGGCGACCGCCATTCAACTGGGCGTCGAGGCGATCCGCCGCGGCGAGACCCATGCCGCGCTCTGCATAGGCTCCGACGGCTCGGTGAACCAGGAGTCGCTCATTCGCTTCTCGCTGCTCTCGGCGCTGTCGACCTCGTCCGATCCGCCCGCCCAGGCGGCGAAGCCGTTCGCCAAGAACCGCGACGGCTTCGTGATGGCCGAGGGCGCGGGCGCGGTGGTGCTCGAAAGCCTCGAGGCGGCGCGGGCGCGCGGCGCCAAGATCCTCGGCGTGGTCGAGGGCTGCGGCGAGATGGCCGACGCGTTCCACCGCACCCGCTCGAGCCCCGACGGCAAGCCGATCATCGGCTGCATCCGCAACGCACTGGCCGACTCGGGGCTTACGCCCGACGCGATCGACTACATCAACCCGCACGGCACCGGCACGCCCGAGAACGACAAGATGGAGGCGATGGGGGTGATGGCGGTGTTCGGCGAGCGCGCCAAGTCGATCCCGATGTCGTCCAACAAGTCGATGATCGGCCACTCGCTGTCGGCCGCGGGCGCGGTCGAGGCGGTGTTCTCGCTGCTGACGCTCTTGAACCAGCGCCTGCCGCCGACCATCAACTACCAGGTGCCGGACCCGGCGATCCCGATGGACGTGGTGCCGAACCAGGCGCGCGACGCCAAGGTGCGGCACGTCATCTCCAACTCGTTCGGCTTCGGCGGGCAGAACGTCTCGCTGGTGATGGGGCGCGAACCCGCGTGACCGCGACCATCCGCGCGCTCCAACTGCTTGGGGACCGCAAGCTCGCGCTGACCGAGATCCCTGCCCCGCCGCCGCCCGGCCCGGGCGAGGTGCAGATTGCGACCAAGGTCATCGCGCTCAATCACCTGGATCTCTGGGGCTTCCGCGGCATGGCCTTCGCCAAGCGGAAGATGCCGCAGGTCGCAGGCGTCGAGGCATCGGGCGAGATCACCGCGGTGGGCGACGGCGTCACCGGCTTCAAGGCCGGCGATCCGGTGGTGATGTACGGCGCGCTGACCTGCGGCACCTGCAAGGCCTGCCGGGAGGGCCGCGACAACCTTTGCGAAAATGTCGGCGGCATCATGGGCTTTCACATCGACGGCTTCGCCCGCGACCGGCTCAACATGCCGGCGCGCCTCGTGATCCCGGTGCCGAAGGGCGTCAGCCTGCGCGATGCGGCCTGCGCGCCGATCGGCTTCTCGACCGTCGAGCACATGCTGTTCGACAACGCCAAGCTGCAGCCGGGCGAGACCATCCTGGTGCAGGCGGGCGGCTCGGGCATCGGCACGGTGGCGATCAAGATGGCCAAGGCCATCGGCTGCACCGTCATCACCACGGTCGGCGACGACGAGAAGGCGGCAAAGGCCAAGGCGCTCGGCGCCGATCACGTGATCAACTACCGCAAGGAGCGGTTCGAGACCATCACCCGCAAGCTCACCAACAAGAAGGGCGTCGACGTGGTGTTCGAGCACGTCGGCGGCGAAGGTTTCAACGGCTCGCTGCTGGTGCTGAAGCGCGGCGGGCGGCTCGTCACCTGCGGCTCGACCGCGGGCCCGACCATCACCTTCAACCTGATGCAGCTGTTCCAGCAGCAGTACAAGATTTTCGGCTCGTTCGGCGCTTCGATGAAAAACATCCGCGACAGCCTCACCAAGATGGCGGGCGGCATGCTGCCGGTGATCGACACCGAGATCGGGCTTGCCGACCTGGAACGCGGCATCGCGCGGCTGGAGAGCCGGCAGGTGTTCGGCAAGATCGTCGTGACCTTCTAGGCGCCGGCGTGGACCTCCGCGCGACCAAGCTCAAGCTTCAAATCCGCCTGCGGCGCGCGACCAACGCGCTCACCGGCTTCCTCGCCGTGCACACGCTGCGCGCCGGGCGGCTCATACCGCTCCACGTGATGTCGAATGCCGCGGCCGCGCTGCTTCGCACCGTCGGGCCGCTGTTTCGCGAGCATCGCATCGGCCGGGCGCAATTGGCCGCGGCCTTCCCCGAGAAGTCGGCCGAGGAGATCGAACGGATTCTGCTCGGCGTCTGGGACAATCTCGGCCGCGTCTTCGCCGAGTTCGCCCATATCGACGAGCTGTGGGACTACGACAGGCTGCAAGGCAGCGGCCGGATCATGCGCTCCGACGACAGCGAGACGATCGCGTTCCGGCTGCGCGACGACGGCAAGCCGGCGCTGGTGTTCGCCGCCCATGTCGGCAACTGGGAGCTGCCGGCCATCGCCGCGCGGATGTACGGCCTCGACACCACGGTGCTCTATCGCCGCCCCAACCTGAAGGCGCTGGCCGACGAGGTGGCGCAGGCGCGCGCCGGCTGCATGGGCACGCTGTTGCCGACCACCATGGACGCGCCGGTGAAGCTTGCCGACGCGCTCGATCGGGGCTCGCACGTGGCGATGCTGGTCGACCAGTGGTACGGGCCCGGCGTGCCGGTGACGTTCTTCGGCCGCAAGACGCTGGCCAATCAGACCATCGCCCGGCTCGCCCGCCACATCGAATGCCCGATCCACGGCATCCGCGCGGTGCGCGGTCCGGACGGGCGATTGCAGGTCCGCGTCACCGAGGCGATCGAGCCCAAGCGCGACGCCTGCGGCAAGATCGACGTCGAAGGCACGATGCAGGTGATCACCAGCGTGGTCGAAGGCTGGGTGCGCGAGCACCCGGAGCAGTGGCTGTGGCTGCACCGGCGCTGGCGCGAGGATTAATATCGCGATTCAGCGGTCCGCTGAGGGCATCGCCGCGAGTTCGCTTTCCTCACGGATCAGCGCAAGCACCTCGCGGCGTAGCGCGTTGAACTCCGGCGACGTGGTCACCTCGATGGCGCGCGGCCGGGGAATTCGCACATCGATGATCTTCTTGATCCGCCCCGGGCGAGCGGTCATGACGCAGACGCGATCGGCCAGCAGCAACGCCTCTTCGATGTCATGGGTCACGAAGAGCACCGTTTGATGGTGCCGCTCCCAGACCTGCAGCAGCAGCTCCTGCATCAGCATGCGCGTTTGCGCGTCGAGGCTGCCGAACGGCTCGTCCATCAACAGGACCCGCGGCTGCATGATAAGCACGCGCGCGATCCCGACCCGCTGGCGCATGCCCCCGGAGAGTTCCGCCGGATAGCTCGTTTCGAAGCCGCGCAGCCCCACCTGCTCGAGGATCTGCGCTGCGTGGCGCCGGTATTCGGCCGCCGGTTGCTTTTGCGTCTTGGGGCCGAACACCACGTTCTCCATGACCGAGAACCAGGGAAACAGTGCCGGCTCCTGGAACACGACCGCGCGGCGCGGCGACGGATCGACGATCTCCTCGCTGTCCATCCTCACTGTGCCGCGCGTTGGCCGGTCGAATCCCGCGATCATATTGAGCAGGGTCGATTTGCCGCATCCGGAGGGGCCCAGGATCGCGACAAATTCTCGTTCGGCGACCATGAGACTGATGTTCTCGATCGCGAGCACGCGGCGCTCACCTTTCACGAACTCCTTCCAGACGTCTTCGATCTCGATCATGCGTGGGCCTCGAACGTGCGCCAGCGCAGCACCAGCTGCCCGCTCCAAACGATGATCCGATCGGAGAGGAAACCGAGCAGCCCGACCGAGAACATCGTAGCGACGCAAATATCCATCCGCCCGACATAGTAGGCGTCCCACAGCACGTAACCCAGTCCGGACTTCACGGCGATCATCTCGGCCACGATCACCGCCGTCCAGGCAACGCCTATGCCGAGCCGCAGACCGGTAAAGATCGACGGCAACGCAGACGGAAAAACGACCTTGGCAAGCACGGTCATGGTGCCGGCGCCGAGCATGCGCGCGGCGCGAAGCAGCAGCAGATTGGTGTCGCGCACCCCGTGCGTGGTGTTCACCACGATCGGATAGAATGCCCCGAGACCGATCAGAAACAGCGCGCTCGCGTCGTAGATGCCGAACACCGCGATAGCGAAGGGCAGCCAAGCCGTGATCGGAACAGGGCGCAGCAGTTGGACCGTCGGGTCGATCAAGCGCGCCGCAAGCCGGCTCCAGCCGATCATCAACCCCAGCGGAACCGCTACCACTGCGGCAAGCCCGAATCCCTGCAGCACGCGCCGTGTCGAATACGCAACGTTGTCGAGCCAGGTGCCCGAGTAAGGCGAGAGCATCGCCTTGCTGCTACCGAATATCCAGGTGTGCCAGGAGCGCAGAACCTGCTCCGGGGACGGAATGATGCCCTCCGTCACCCACCGCAGAGCCACCGCGAAGTGCCACAGCGCCAGCAGCACAAGCGGCAGGACGATAAACCAGGGTCTCGGCAGCCGCAGCTTCACTCCGCTACCGATTCATGCCGAGCTGATCCGGCGACTTGCCGGTCGCCTTGGCCAGGAAATCGTAGGCGTAGTGCTCGCCGATCTCGCCCGACACGTCACGCGTGATGACGCCATTGTCCGACAGAAACTTCGAGATACGCCTGATCGATTCGAGCGGCAGCGTCGGATCGAGTTGGGTGGTGCGGACCGCCTCGGCCGCCACGTTCTCGGCGAGCCCGGCTTTTTCGGCATAGATGCGGGCCCAGCGCGCACTGTCCTTGCGCGCGAGATCGAGCACGTCGAGGTAGGAGACCACCAGGCGCTGCACGGCGTCACGATTCTTCTCCATGAAGGGCCGGTTCACCGCCAGCACTGCAATCAGGCCGCCGACGGTTTTGGAACGGTTGTGGTCGAGCGTCGGGTAGGCGCCGAAACCTTCGAGGATCGCCTGTGCGCAGAACGGCTGCCACACCACCGCCATGTCGATCTCTTTGCCTTGCACCGCCCTGAGGTAGTTGGCGCCGCCGCCAACGATGTTGACGATCTTCAGCTTGTTGTACTGCAACCCGTTTTCCTGGACCGACGCGGCGAACTTCAGCCACGAGATGGAGCCGGCGCCGATGCCGATGCGCTTGTCCGCGACGCCGGTCCAGTCCTTGATGTCCTCGCCCTTGCGCACCACGAGGCAGTCGTTGCCCGATCCGACGCCCGCCACACCGACCAGCGTCTTGGCTCCCTGGCCGAGCGCAAGCGAGATGTCCTGCGGTCCGAAAGCGGTCAGATGGATGTCGCCCGAGACGAGCGCCGTGCGCGCGTCCGCGAACCGCTGGAACATCACCGTTTCGATTTGGATGTTGTACTTGGCCGCCTCTTCGGGCAGCAGCCAGAGAGGAGAGAGCGCGGGCACATTAAGCATGCCCTGCTTGATCTTGACCGGCTGCGGCAACGGCGCGCGCAGGTCGGACTGTGCCAGCGCGTCGCCCACGGTAAGCGCCGCAATGCACGCGAGCACCAGAGTGCGTATCGCCTTCATGACAGCCTCCTCCCGGTGATATCGGTATTTTCTGCAAGAATAGTCGTTGGCGATTTCCGTCGCAACGGCGACGGGGAGGCATTGGCGGGCTGCCGAGCGTGCGCAGGACACTGTCGGCGAAATCGGTTATCCAAGACTGCGCGCCTCAGGCGACTGCAAGAGGTTTCGGCAGCAAGTCTTTCCCGGAGATTCGAATGCCCCATCTCACCACCGACGATGGCGTGAAGCTCTACTATCAGGAGACCGGCGAAGGCGCCCCGATCGTGTTCGTTCATGAGTTCGCCGGCGATTATCGCTCGTGGGAGCACCAGCTGCGCTACTTCGGGCGGCGCTATCGCTGCATCGCCTACAACGCGCGCGGCTTTCCGCCGTCAGATATTCCCGACAGCGTCGACCGCTATTCGCAAGAACGCGCCCGCGACGACATCAAAGCGGTGCTCGACGCATTGAAGCTCGACAAGGCGCATATCGTAGGACTTTCGATGGGCGGTTTTGCCGCGCTGCACTTCGGCTTTACCTACCCCGGACGCACGTGGTCTCTCGTCATCGGCGGCTGCGGCTACGGCGCCTCGCCGGACAAGCGGGCGCAATTCGCCGAGGAGACCGAGGCCGCCGCCAGGCGTTTCGAGGAGATTGGCATGAGCAAGGCGGCGATCGGCTACGCCACCGCGCCGTCGCGCGTCCAGTTCCAGAACAAGGATCCGCGCGGCTGGCAGGAATTTGCCGACCAGTTGGCCGGCAATTCGACCCAAGGCTCCGCGCTCACCATGCGCGGGGTGCAGAAACGCAGGCCATCGCTGTTCGAACTCGTGGAGCAGATGAAGACGATCACCGCCCCGACCCTGGTCATCACCGGCGATGAGGACTGGCCGTGCCTCGAGCCGGCGCTGCTGATGAAGCGGACGATTCCCACGGCTGGGCTTGTGGTCCTGCCAAACACCGGCCACACGATCAACTTGGAGGAGCCGAGCGCGTTCAACCAGCACGTCGCGGACTTCCTTCACGCGGCCGGCCTGGGACAATGGCCGGCGCGCGATCCGAGGGCCATGGCCAACGCAATTTTGGGCAAATAGCGCGGACCCTGACGACCGTCCCATCGCGCGACGGTACCGCCGCCGGCGCGAGGGCTGGTGCCCCCGTTCGCAAGCTCGCCGGAATTCTTCAGCGCGCAACCTCCAGGACTCGGCCGCTGCGTTTCAGTAGTCTTTGGACCGGACTTTCGTCGGGAGGGTTCAATGTCCAGGATGCGCGAGCAGGCTCTGAGTGCGACGCTGATTGCGCTGGCAGTTTGTTTGGGCGCGGGCGCGACCGTGGCGCAGCAGCCGACGGATGCGCAGAAGAATGCGATCCGCAACAACTGCCGTTCCGATTTCATGGCGAATTGCTCGAGCGTCACACCCGGTGGCGTCGAGGCGCTGCAATGCCTGCAGCACAATTCGGCGAAATTATCGGCTGCGTGCCGCGGCGCGGTCGCCGCAATCACCCCGCGAGCCGCCCCCGCGGCGCCTCCGGCACAACCGGCTGCAGCGCCCGCATCATCAGAACCTGCCGCTCCTCCTGCCGGCCACAGGGCGGCGCCTGCGCCGCACCGGACACCGGCACCTGCCGCAGCGCCTGCGCACCAAAGCGCGGGCTCGCCGCCGCGGCACCCCTCAAGCGCGCAGCGCGCGGCGATCCGCCAGGCCTGCCAAAGCGATTTCCTGTCCCGTTGCGCAGGCGTCCAGCCGGGCGGCGCCCAGGCCCTGCAATGCCTGCAAGGTCATGCACCTGAGCTTTCGGCCGGCTGCCGATCCGCCCTGGCCGTGATCGGCGGCGCAGCCGCCGCGAGCGTGGCTCCCGCAGCAGCGCCCCCGCCCGTCGCCGAACCGGCGATCGGACCGATCGGCCCGTTGCCGGTCAGGTTCCGGCTGGAAATTCTCAACATCTGCCGGGCCGAGCAGATGCAGTTCTGCAGTGGCGTCCCCGCCGGCGGCGGCCGGATCGTCGACTGCCTCGTCGCCAACCAGGCGTCGATCTCGCCCGGGTGCCGGCGGGCCCTGCTCTGGGCCAGCCGCTGAGCCGTCTGCGGCGGTTCAATCGCGGAGCGCGGGCGCCGCGGGTTTTGCGATCTTGCGCGACCGGCGCCATTCCTCGAGCCGCTGCATGATCACGTAAAACGACGGCACGAACAGCACCGCGAGGCAGGTCGAGGCCAGCATGCCGCTGAACACGGCGATGCCGATCGAACGGCGCGCATTGGCGCCCGCGCCGGTCGCGAGCACCAGCGGCAAGACGCCGAGGATGAAGGCGAACGACGTCATCAGGATCGGGCGGAACCGCAGTCGCGCCGCTTCGACGGCCGCCTCGACGATCGCCATGCCTTCGGCGCGTTTCTCGCGCGCATATTCGACGATCAGGATCGCGTTCTTGCCGGCGAGCGCGATCAGCAGGATGAGGCCGATCTGGGTGTAGAGATTGTTCGCCACGCCCAGGGCCAGCAATACGCTGACGGTCCCGACCAGAGCGAGCGGCACGGCCAGGATCACCGAGACCGGCAGCAACCAGCTTTCATACTGGCCGCCGAGGACGAAGTAAACGAGCAGCACGGCAAGCGCGAAGACGATGTAGATCTGGTTGCCGACCACCTTCTCCTGATACGACATCGCCGACCACTCGATGCCCATGCCCGGCGGCACGGTCTTGTCCGCAATCTGCTCGAGCAGCGCCATCACCTGGCCGGAGCTGAAGCCCGCCGCAGGCAGGCCGGAGATCGTCGCGGAGGGATAGAGGTTGTAGAGGCCGATCAGCGACGGTCCTTCGACCTCGCGGATATCGAGCAGCGTGCCGAGCGGCACCATTTGCCCGGCGGGCGATTTGATCTTGAGGCTGCGGATGTCGTCCGGCCGCATCCGGTACTGCGATTCAGCCTGAACGTAGACCTGGAACACCTGGCCGAACTTGTTGAGCTGGGTCACGTAGCTCGAACCGAGATAGCTTTGCAGCGCGCTGAACACCTGCCCGACCGTCACCCCCAGGGTTTCGGCCTTGTTGCGGTCGAGCGCCAGGTAGAGCTGCGGCGTCGACGCCCTGAACGAGGTGAAGACGACCTGCAGCGCCGACTGCGACTGGGCATGTGTCACGACCTCGTTGGCGACGTTCTGCAGCTTGCGGAAGTCGCCGCTGCCGTCGCGCATTTCCACGATCAGGGTAAAGCCACCGGAGTTGCCGACGCCCTGGATCGGCGGCGGCGGGATGATCGTGGTCGCGGCGTCCAGCACCTGCGCCTTGAGCGCGCCGTTCAGGCCGTGGAACAGCGACAACAGATCCTGCCCCTTGGCCTTTTCGCGCTCCGACCAATTCTTGAGGATGACGTAGGCAAGCCCGCTGCTGGGAAGCGTCGCGTTGTTGTCCAGGACCGAGATGCCGCTGATGGTGATGACCTGATCGACCCCGGGCGTGCCTTTGGCGACCTTGGATACGTTGTCGAGGACGCGATCGGTCCGCTCCAGCGAGGCGCCGTCCGGGAGCTGGACGTTCACCATCAGATAGCCCTGGTCCTCGATCGGGATGAACGCGGTCGGGGTTCGCGTCATGCCCCAGAATGCGAGGCCGATCAAAATCAGCGCCACCGCGACCATCGTGGCGCTGATCCGGACCATGCGGCGGATCAATCTCGCGTACCACCGCTCCGCCGCGTCATAGACCGCGTTAAATCCCCGATAGAACACGTTGCGCTGCGCCGGCGGCACCGGCGCCCGCAGCCATAGCGCGCACTGCGTCGGCTTCAACGTCATCGCGTTGACGGCGCTGATCAGCGCGGTTGCGGCAATCACCAGCGCGAACTGCTGATAGAGCTGCCCGGTCAGCCCCGGCAAGAAGGCCGCCGGGATGAACACGGACATCAGCACCAGCGTGATGCCGACGATCGGGCCGAACAATTCGCCCATCGCCTTCACGGCGGCCTCGCGCCCCGACATGCCGCCCTCGATGTGGCGCGCCACGCCCTCGACGATGACGATGGCATCGTCGACCACGATGCCGATGGCGAGCACGATGGCGAACAGCGTCGAAAGGTTGACGGCAAAGCCCAGGGCCGCCATGGCGGCGAACGCGCCGATGATCGTGACCGGCACCGTGGTCGCAGGCACCAGCATGGCGCGCCAGTCCTGCAGAAACACCAGAATGACGATCAGCACCAGGATGGCGGCTTCGATCAGCGTCACGTAGACCTCGTTGATCGAGGCCTTCACGAACATGGTGGTGTCGAACGGAATGCTGTAGACGAGCCCCGGCGGGAACGCCTTGGCGAGCTGATCCATCTTGGCTCGCACCGCTTCGGCCACGTTGATGGCGTTGGCCTCCGGCAGCTGGAATATGCCGAGGCCTGCGGCCGCCGCGCCGTCGAGCTTGAAGCTCTGGCTGTAGGTTTGCGCCCCGAGCTCGACCCGGCCGATGTCGCGGATCCGGGTGATGCGGCCGCCGGCCTGGTTGTCGACCTTGACGATGAGCTGCTCGAAATCGCTGACGTCATTGAAACGGCCGGTGACATTGACGGTGTACTGGAAGTTCTGGCCTGTGGGCGTCGGCGGCATGCCGACCACGCCGGGCGTGACGACCTGGCTCTGCTGCTGGATCGCATCGATCACGTCGCTCGGTGTCAGGCCGCGCGCCTGCAATTGATCCGGGTCCATCCAGATCCGCATGGCATACTGGCCGGCGCCGAACACGTTGACGTTGCCGACGCCGGGGATGCGGGCAAGCTCGTTCTGGAGGTTGATGACGCCGTAGTTGGCGAGGAACAGACTGTCGTAGCGGTTGTCGGCCGACGTCAGCGTCACGAACATCAGGACGGCGGTCGATTTTTTCTGGACCTTGACGCCCTGCACCTGCACCGGCTGCGGCAACTGCGCAAGCGCGGCCGAGACGCGGTTTTGGACCAGCACCTGCGCCATGTCGGCATCTGTCCCGATCGCGAAGGTGACGATCAGGTTGTAGGAGCCGTCGCTGGCGCTGGTCGACTGCATGTAAAGCATGCCCTGGACGCCGTTGACCTGCTGCTCGATCGGCAGCGCCACGGTTTCCATGACCGTCATGGCGCTTGCGCCCGGATAGCGGGCGGTCACCGACACGGTGGGTGGCGTGACGTTGGGATATTGCGCGACCGGCAGCCGGAGCAGCGCGACGACGCCGATCAGAACCATCACCAACGCGATCACGTTGGACAGAACCGGCCGCTCGATGAAAAAGCGTGAGAACATGGATCTGCCCCGGACCTGGTGTGCGCGCGATATGCCGGTCGCGCGGCTATCCCCCTTCACCGGCAGCCGCCATCTTCTGCCGGTCGGGATCAACCTTGTTGCCGGGAATGGCACGCTGAATCCCGCGCGTGATCACCCAATCGTCGGCGCTGATCCCGGCCTCGATGACCCGCAGCCCCCCGGATAGCTGCCCCACCTTCACCGGGCGCTGCTCGACGGCGTTGTCCTTGCCGAGCACCAGCAGGTACTTGCCGATCTGGCTCGTACCGATCGCGGTCTCGGCCACGAGCAGTGCATTGTCCAGATTCTGAACCGGAATTCGCACCCGCACGAACAGGCCGGGCAGCAGGCTCAGGTCGGTGTTGTCGAAGACGGCGCGCACCTCGAGCGTGCCGGTCGCCGGGTCGACGTTCGGCGACACGTAGTCGAGGCGTCCCTTGTGCGGATAGCCGGTCTCGATCTGCAGCCCGATCTCGACCGGGATTTCGGGGATGTCACGCAGCGTCTTGCCGCGCTTGGCGAGTTCCTCCTTGATCCGGAGCACCAGTGTTTCGCTCGCGTTGAAATAGACATAAATCGGCGCCACCTGCACGATGGTGGCGAGCTTGGTCGGACCGGAATAGCCGACCAGAGACCCGACGCCGACAAGGTGTCGTGTCACAACGCCATCGTACGGCGCCGTGACGGTGGTGTAGCCCAGATTGATCTCGGCAATGGCGGAGTTCGCCTGCGCCTGCTGCAGCGTGGCCTGGTCCTGGTCGCGCTGTGCCAGGGCCTTGTCGTAGTTTGCCTGGGTGGAGACCTGCTTCGACTGAAGGTCGGCCTGGCGCTCGAACTCCGCTTGCGACTTCTTGAGCTCTGCCTGGGCGCCGACCACGGAGGCGCGCGCCTGATCGAGTTGCGCCTTGTAGGTGTTCTGCTGAATCTCGAAAAGAACGGTGCCCTTCTTTTGCAGCGTGCCGTCTTTGTAATTGATCTTTTCGAGATAACCCTGCACGCGCGCTTCAAGATCGACCTGATTGAAGGCCTGCGTGTTGCCGGTGAATTCGACGTAACGCGTCACCGGCTGCTGCAACGGCTGGGCGACGACCACCTTGGCAGGCGGCGGCGGCACGTAGGCGTTCTTGTCCTCGCACGCGGCCAGCGTCAGGACCGCTACGGACATCGCGGCAAATGCGGCCACCGGGCTTGTTGCTCGCACGGGCCCCTCCCATTCCCGATCATCCGAATGCCGGGCGCTGAGCCAACGCTGCGAAGTTACCGCTACGCCGGCAACCGTCTGATGAAAATCGCGCCGCAGCATCCCTCAGAAGCCATCGTAGGGCTCGGCTGGATGCTTCGGAAGGGCCCGGTTGGGCCGTGAACGGAAAACACTGGGCGCCGGCATGCACCCGGCATGTCCCTGGCCCAGACACTCAGGCATGCATTCGCGGCGGAGGCGGCGCGCCGACGTGGCGATTGAACAGCCCTGCGGGCTGTGGGCTATCATTCGTCTTTGGTCCAGAGATAGAGAGAGTGGTCCCGCACGCGATGAACCAGAGCAACAAGACCCGCATTGCCCATCTCGCCGGCCCCACGGCCACGATCCAGAACACGCCGCCGCTGGTCACCTCGAACAAGGCGCGCGCGAGGCACGGCCTGCCGCTGCTGAAGGACGTGGACGACGCGCCGCTGAAGCACGACGCGCTGCGCGCGCAGCGGCTTGCGGCTCCGGCGAAGGTTTATGTGGAGCAGTTTTCCGCCCATCCGCTGGAAGCCGACGCGGCCGAGCTTTACGGGCCGCCCGACGGCTATATCGGCGCGGACGGCGTGTTCCGGAAGGAGCGTCAGAGCCCGAGCGACAAGCCGGTCTATGAGATCGAGCTTAAGCCCGAGGACGGCCTCTATCCCCTGCCCTACATGGCGCGGCAGGCCGACGGCTCGGCCTGGGAGGAGGAATGCACCACCCCGGGCGGGACCGTGCACCGCCAGGGCTTCTTCCCGGACGGCTCGCGAAGCTTCGAAGAGATCGACCGCCTGTCGATCGGCGTCGAAGGCAGCGCGAGCCTTCTTTCCTCGATCGCCAGCATCGACTTCTACCGCGGCGTGCCGCCGAGCGGCTTCACCAAGGGGCTGCCGGCGCATCTGCGCAGGGACAAAGGCGAAGGCGACATTCCGCCCGAGGTGCGCGGCACGCACTACTTCGGCTACAAGCCCTACCACCTCGGCGTCGGCCCGCCGCGCCAGGCGCTGGCGAAGGCGACCAACGACATGCAGACGCTGGTGTCGAGCAGCGACTATGACGGCGTGATCTGGACCCAGGGGAGCCCGCAGGTCGAAGAGAGCGCCTACTGGTTCAACCTGCTGATCGACACCGACCACCCCATCTGCTGCAACGCCGCGCAGCGGCCGCAGGGGCAGATCAGCGCCGACGGACCCGCCAACATCGTCGACTCGGCGCGCTACATCCGCTCACGCATCTGGGCCGACGAGCAGGGCCGCAACCGCTGCGGCGTCGTGGTGATCCAGGAGCAGCAGATCTTTGCCGCGCGCGAGGTCACCAAGGCCGATGCGCGGCCCGGCGGCTACGTCGCGGCGGGCGGCCATGGCGGCATCGTCGGCAACATCAGCCACACCGGGCGGATCGCGCTCACCTATCTGCCGCTGTTCAAGCACACCTATCAATCGGAGCTGAAGATCACGACGCTGCCGAACAGCGTGAAGGCCGTAAAGAAAAGCGAACGCGGAATCGGGCTCGTCGACGTGGCGGTGAAGGACGGCAACGGCAAGCTCCTGCCCGACACCATTCCGGTCGTCACCATATCGAACGACGGCAGCTACACGGCGATGGGCGTGGGCCATGACACCGCACCGGAGATCGACCTGATCGCCTCGATCGAGCACAAGCTGGGCCTGGGCCTGCTCACCGGCTTCGTGGTCCAGGGGCTCGTGCCCTACGGCCGCTCGCCGTCGCACACGCGCATGAAGCTGATGCGCAAGGCGGTGCTCAGCGGCATTCCGGTGGCGATGACCGGACGCGGCGCTCCGATGGGCTTCGCCGACCCGACCGACTTCCACATTGCCGCGACCAACCTCACCGCGAACAAGGCGCGTTTCCTGCTGATGGCCTGCCTGCTCAAGTTCGGCAGCCTGCCGCCGGCGCAAGACCCCGACAATCCGACCAAGGCGGAGCTCGACGCCACGCGCAAGGCGGTCGCCGCCTATCAGGCGGTGTTCGACACGCATTGAGAGCGATCGAATGCGTGGCTCTGGGCCCCCGCTTTCGCGGGGGCGAACGGAGAGAGCGGCGCGCGGATCGCATCGTTCGTCTGCGCGAAAGCGGGCCCGGCCTTCCGGACGTGTTCTACTGCCCGGTCTTGACCCTGGTCCAAAGCCGGTTGGCAAGCCGCGTGGTGCGCTGGTCGCGGGCGGTGACGACGTAGAGCGTCGCGAGCGTCGCCGCATCCGGATAGACGGTCTTGTCGTCGAGCACCGCCTTGTCGAGCAGCTTCTGGCTCGCGAGGTTGCCGTTGGCGTAGCCGAGAAAATTCGAGTTCTTCGCCGCCACTTCCGGTTTCAGCATGTAGTCGATGAAGGCGTGCGCCTCGTTGACGTTCCTGGCATCCTTCGGGATCGCGAAATTGTCGAAGAACATCTGCGCGCCGCCCTTGGGGATCGCGTAGCCGACCTCGATGCCGGCCTTGGCCTCGGCCGCGCGCTTCTGCGCCTGCTTGATGTCGCCCGACCAGCCGACCACCAGGCAAATCTCGCCCGACGCCAGCGCGTTGAGATATTCCGAGGAGTGAAACTTGGCGACGTTCGGCCGGACCTTGGTCACGAGGTCGGCGGCCTTCTCCAGGTCGGCCTGCTGCTTGCTGTTGGGATCGAGGCCGAGGTAATGCAGCGCCGCGGGAAAAACGTCATCGGCGGAGTCGAGCATGTGCACGCCGCAGGCCTTGAACTTCGCAAGCTGCTCGGGCTTGAACACGATGTCCCAGCTGGCCATCGCCTCGCCCACCGGCCCTGCGATGCCGAGCACCTCGCGCGCCTTCTTGACGTTGTAGCCGATGCCGACCGTGCCCCACATGTAGTTCACGGCGAACTGGTTGCCGGGATCGTAGGTGGCAAGCCGCTGGGCGATGTCCGGCCAGACGTTGCCGACATTCGCAAGCTTCGACTTGTCGAGCTTCTGGAACACATTGGCCTTGATCTGGCGCTCGAGGAAGTAGCCGGTCGGCACGACGACGTCATAGCCCGACTTGCCGGCGAGGAGCTTGGTCTCCAGCGTCTCGTTGGCGTCGAAGGTGTCGTACTTGACCCTGATGCCGGTGTCCCTGGTGAAGCTCTCGATGACCGAAGGATCGACGTAGTCCGACCAGTTGTAGACGTTGACGGTCCTGCCCTGGGCGAAGGACGGGGACGCCACCCCTGCCACGACAACAAACGACAGGGCAGACGCGGCAAGCGTGCGCAGCATCGAATTCTCCAGAAGATCAGCTTTCGGTGGGAAGTCCTGCGGCCTTCCAGGCGAGGATGCCGCCGGCGAGATGGCAGTCATAGGGCAGCCCCGACGCCTGTGCGGCCTGCGAAGCGGTCACCGAGCGGCGGCCGGAGCGGCAGGCAAACACGACCTTCCTGCCTTGCGGATCGGGGATTTGCGCGGGGTCGAAGCCCGACAGCGGCACGACCACCGCGTCGGGATAGCGCTCGACCGCCGTCTCGTTGAGCTCCCGCACGTCCACCAGCAGGACCTTGCCCTCGGCAAGGCCCTTCGCCACGTCCTCCGGCGTCAGATCGTGAACCGGCGGATCTCTTGGCTCGGACATGATGCGGCTCTCCTGGGCAGCGATTTGGGCAGCGATTTGGCGCGACCTTATACGCCATCGCTGCCTGCCGCCCAAGCGTGGTGCGCAAGCGTGGCGCGCAAGCGGCGGACTGCCTCATAAACAGCCGCTGGTCAGATCGCCACTTTAGATCGCGACTTGCGTGCCGACCTCCACCACCCGCTCGGTGGGAATCTGGAAATAGTCGGTGGCGTCGTTGGCGCTGCGCGCAAGCCCGATGAACAGCCGGTCCTGCCAGCGCGGCATGCAGGAGCTGGCCGCGGGACGCAGCGTCCGCCGCGACAGGAAGAACGACGTCGACATGATGTCGAACTGGAAGCCGAGCTTGCGGGCGATGGCGAGCGCCTTCGGCACGTTGGGCTGTTCCATGAAGCCGAACCGCAATCGCACGCGCAGGAAGGTCTCGCCGATCGGCTCGATGTGCACGCGCTCGGCCGGATCGATGCGCGGCTCGGGCGCGGTCTCGATGGTGAGGATGACGTTCTTCTCGTGCAGCACCTTGTAGTGCTTGAGGCTGTGCATCATCGCAGTCGGCGCACACGAGGGATCGCTGGTGAGAAACACGGCGGTGCCGGGCACGCGCTGCGGCGGCTTGCGTTCGAGGCTCGCGACCAGCGGGTCGAGCGGCACCTCGCTCTTGCGGGTCTTCTCGAACAGGACCCGGCTGCCGCGCCGCCACGTGTACATCACCGTCATCACCAGGGCACCGAGCACAAGCGGCACCCAGCCGCCCTCGGCAACCTTCAGCAGATTGGCGCCGAGGAACGTGGCGTCGATCAGCAGGAACGGCGCGATCAGCGCGATCGCGGCCCAGAGCGGCCAGCGCCAGTCTTTATGAATGACGACCACGGCCATGGTCGCGGTCACCACCATGGTGCCGGTCACGGCGATGCCATAGGCCGAGGCGAGCGCGCTGGACGAGCGGAACAGCGCCACCAGCAGCAGCACGCCGAGCAGCAGCAGCGCGTTGACCCGCGGCATGTAGATCTGGCCGACCTGCGTCTCGGAGGTGTGGCGGATCTCGAAGCGCGGCAGGAGGCCGAGCTGGATCGCCTGCCGGGTCAGCGAATAGGCGCCGGAGATGACCGCCTGGCTCGCGATCACGGTCGCGACGGTGGCAAGCCCCACCATCGGCAGCAGCGCCCATTCCGGATAAAGCAGGAAGAACGGATTTTCGATGGCCCTCGGGTTGGAGAGCACCAGCGCGCCCTGCCCGAGATAGTTCAGCGCCAGCGACGGCAGCACCGCCGCGATCCATGCGACCTGGATCGGTTTTCGCCCGAAATGGCCGAGGTCGGCATAAAGCGCCTCGGCGCCGGTCACGGCGAGAAACACCGCTCCGAGCGTGATGAGCCCGACCAGCCCGTGATTGGCGAGAAAGCTCGCGCCGTAGAGCGGATTGAACGCGGCGAGCACCCGCGGATCGCCGGCGATCTGCCAGATGCCGGCCGCCGCGATCGCCGCAAACCATACCAGCATCACCGGACCGAAGAAGGCGGCGACCCGCGCGGTGCCGCGCGACTGCACGGCAAACAGCACGACCAGGATCAGGACCGTCAACGGTACGACATAGGGATCGAACGCCGGTGTCACGATCTTGAGACCTTCGATCGCCGAGAGCACCGACAGCGCCGGCGTGATCACCGCGTCGCCGTAAAACAGCGCGCCGCTGATGATGCCGAGCAGAACCACCGCGCCGGTGCTGCGCCCGAGCGCGCGCTGCGCCAGCGCCATCAGCGCGAGCGTGCCGCCCTCACCGCGGTTGTCGGCGCGCAGCAGGATGACGACATATTTCAGCGTGACGATGACGATCAACGCCCAGAGGATCAGCGACAGGACGCCCAGCACCGCCTCGCGGGTCGGCGCGCCCTCGGCGCCGACGGCGGCCGCCACCGCTTCGCGCAATGCGTAGAGCGGGCTCGTGCCGATGTCGCCATAGACGACGCCGATGCTGCCGACCGCGAGCAACCAGAAGCTGGACCGGCTTTTGCCGCCCGCGCCATTGGCGTGAGGCAGCGCACCGTCCGCAAGGGACGCAGCAATTTGGCTCATGATCTCTGGGGTCGCCTGTCAACGAGCATGCTGCACTGCAACAATGCCGGAATGGCGGATGTATAGCCCAATCCCTCGGCGAGCGAAGGGGCGCGGGGCGCAGCCCGGTCAGCCCAGCCATGCAAGAAAATCGGTCGCCGGCAGGCGCGATCTGCCGTCGCAAAAAGATCAATAAACCAACTGATTCAAAGGTCTAAGTGGCCAAGCTCGATCAGACCGCGACTTTCGACGGTGACTTGCAGACGGTGACTTGCAGACGGTGACTTTCAGACCGTGACCTGGGTCCCAACCTCCACCACCCGCCCGGTGGGGATCTGGAAGAAGTCGGTGGCGTCCGACGCGCTCTTGGCGAGGCCGATGAACAGCCGGTCCTGCCAGATCGGCATGCCGGACTGGGCCGAGGGCTTGAGCGCCCGCCGCGACAGGAAGAACGACGTCGACATGATGTCGAACTGCCAGCCCTGTTTGCGGGCAATGGCAAGCGCCTTGGGCACGTTCGGCGTTTCCATGTAGCCGAACTTCAGCGACACGCGGGCGAAGTGATCCGACACCGGCGTGATCGTGACGCGCTCGTCCTCCCGCGCCCGCGGCGTGTCCGCGGTGACGATGGTGAGAACGACGTTGTGCTCGTGCAGCACCTTGTTGTGCTTGAGATTGTGCAGGAGCGCGGTCGGCGCGAAATCGGGATCGCTGGTCAGGAACACCGCGGTGCCGGGAACGATATGCGGCGGCTTCTTTTCCAGGCTCGCCAGCAGCGCGTCGAGCGGCACCTCGGTCTTGCGCGTCTTGTTGGCAAGAATGCGCGTGCCGCGCCGCCAGGTCAGGATCAGAATCACCATCGCCAGGCCGAACAGCAGCGGCACCCAGGCGCCTTCGAGCAGCTTCAGCAGATTGGCCGAGAAGAAGAAGGCGTCGACGAACACCAGCGGCAGCATCAGCAGCGCGGCTTTCCAGGCCGGCCAGTGCCACAGCTTCCAGATGATGATGAAGGCCAGGATGCCGTCGACCACCATGGTGGTCGCGACCGCGATGCCATAGGCAGCAGCGAGCGAGTGCGACGTGCGGAACAATCCCACCAGCAGCAACACGCCGATCAGCAGCGCGTTGTTGACGCGCGGCAGATAGATCTGGCCGGAATATTCGGCCGACGTGTGCACGATGGCGAGCCGTGGCAGCAGGCCGAGTTGAATGGCCTGTCGCACCAACGAGTAGGCACCGGTGATGACCGCCTGGCTTGCGATCACGGTCGCGGCGGTCGCCAGCACCACCATCGGCAGCACCAGCGCGCCCGGGACCAGCCTGAAGAACGGGTTCTCGATCGCCGTCGGATCGGCGAGCACCAGGGCGCCCTGCCCGAAGTAGTTGATCAGCAATGCCGGAAGCACCAGCCCGAGCCATGCGACCTGGATCGGTTTTCGCCCGAAATGGCCGAGATCGGCATAGAGCGCCTCGCCGCCGGTCACCGCGAGAAACACCGCGCCGAGGGTGATCAGGCCGATCGTGCCGTGGGTCGAGATGAAGGTAATCGCGTAGGCCGGATTGATCGCCGCAAACACGTGCGGATCGTCCAAGATGTGCAGCGCACCGGTGATCGCCAGCGTGACGAACCAGATCACCATGATCGGGCCGAAGAACGACGCGACGCGGGCGGTGCCGCGGCGCTGCACCGCGAACAGCGCAATCAGGATCGCCACGGTGATCGGCATCACGTAGTGCTCGAAGGCCGGCGTCACGAGCGACAGCCCCTCAACCGCCGACAGCACCGAAATCGCCGGCGTGATCATCGAGTCGCCGATGAACATCGCGGCACCGACGATGCCAAGGAGCAGCACGAACCAGGACCGCTGCCCCAGCGCCCGCGTCGCCAGCGCAGTGAGCGAGAGCGTGCCGCCCTCGCCGTTGTTGTCGGCGCGCAGGAGAACGACGACGTATTTGATGGTGACGACGACGATCAGCGACCACAGGATCATCGACAGCACGCCGAGCACCGTGTCGCGCGTCACCTGGCCGGACTCGGCGGCGGCCTTCGCCGCAACCCGGAAGGCGTAGAGCGGGCTCGTGCCGATGTCGCCATAGACCACCCCGACGCTGCCGAGCGCCAGCGCCCAGAAGCTTCCGACGGAACTCGCGGCGGGCGCAGCTTGCTCCGCCGCCCGGTTGGCTTCGCCTGCAGCGCTGGTCATAGGAGGTGGGATTGTCGCCGGTTGCATCGCAACATCAAGGGCCGGGTTTATACACCGGCCATGCGAAAACAACACCAGCAAAGCGCGCCGGTATCAGTGAAAAAAATCCAGGGGATCAGGGCCTGAGCGCCCTCAGGGCTTGAGGAATTTGGGAAGCGGCGGGGCTTCCTGCATCAGGGTAATCGTCACGCGACGGTTGGCCGCAACAAACGGATCGTCGGGGAACAGCGGCTGGGTGTCGGCCCGCCCGGCCACCATGAAAAATTTCGCGGCCGGCACGCCCTCCTCCTCGAGCACCCTGCGGATCGAGTTGGCGCGGTCGGCAGAGAGGTCCCAGGAGCCGTAGCCGGGGCGCCCCTGCTGGCGGGTCGCCGCGGTGTGGCCGGCGATGGTGATCCGGTACGGCAAGGTCTTCAGGCCCGAAGCGAGCCGCTGCACCAGCCGCCGCGTGCGCTCGAACGGCTCCTTCGAGCCTTCGGGAAACATCGAGCTGCCGTTCTGGTCCATGATCTCGATATTGAGGCCCTGCTTGGTCTCCTCGAACATGATGTGCTTGGAGATGTCGGCGATCTCCGGCATGTCCTGCAGCGCCTGGCGCAGTGACGCCGAGGCGAGCGCGAAGTTGCCTTCGTTGTCGAGGCGCGCACCGAACTTGTTGTGGCGGCTTTTCTCGTCGGGGCTCGGCGTCGCCGACGAGTCCTCCGGCGTGATCTTCTCCGCGCTCTTGAGCTGCGGCCGCGTCGGCAGCCCATCCTTTTCGATGATGCCGGAATAGCGGGTGATGGACTGGGTGCCGAACGCGTCGCGCATCGAGCCCGCGACGATCATCAGCTTCTTGGTGTCCTGCGTCGACGACGCGCACAGCATGACGAAGAACGCGACCAGAAGGCCCATGAGGTCGGCGAAGGTCACGAACCATCCGTGACCACCGCCGTGTGCCGCGTGCCCTTTCTTCTTTCTGGCCATGTCCGTGCGTCACGCAGCCGTGGTTGAATGCAACAACTTCAGCTAGGCCGCAGCCGCCTCGGTGGCTTCCTCTTCGTCGGCATGGCGATGCTTTTCCGGCAGATAGGCCAGCAGCATTTCGCGCACCAGCATCGGGCTCTTGGAGTCGCGGATCATCAGCACGCCATCGATGATCAGCGAGCGGCTGATCTGCTCGTCGTGCAGCTTGAGCTGCAGCTTATCGGCGATCGGCAGGCAGAACAGGTTCGACACCGCCGCGCCATAGAACGTGGCAAGCAGCGCGACCGCCATGTACGGACCGAGCTTTGAGGGGTCGGTCATGTTGGCGAACATCTGCACCATGCCGATCAGCGTGCCGACCATGCCGAACGCCGGCGCGCAGTCGCCGATGGCGCGGTAGATCTTCTGCCCCTCGTCGAGATGGGCGCAGAAATTGTCCATGTCGCGCTCGAGATTGTCGCGGATGAAGTTGGCGTCGTAGCCGTCGGTGACGTAGCGCATGCCCTTGGCGAGGAAGGTGTCCTCGATCTCGACCTTTTCCAGCCCGATCGGCCCCTTCTTGCGGACGATGTCGGCGAGGTTGGCGATCTCGTCGACCAGCTCGCGCGGGGTCCAGCGGCGCATGGTGAAGGCGTACTTCATGCCGAGCGGCATGCCGTGGAACAGGCTCGACAGCGGGAAACGGATCAAGGTCGCGGCGGCCGCGCCGCCGAAGATGACGATGACGGCATGGATGTCCAGGAACATGCCGAGATCGCCGCCCATCAGGATCAGGGTGACGAGGACGACGCCGCCGAACGCAAGCCCGAGGCCGGTAGACAGATCCATGAACCACTCCAACGCAACAACGGCGCACGACGGGACTTGGCGCCAACCGCGCTTGGCAACCTAGCCTTGGCGACCTTAGCCCTGCCGCGCTTAAGGACGTGTAAAGGCTAACGGCCGGTCACCAATTCGCCTGGCATTTGCGCTTTTGCGGCATATCGGCCGGCGGGCTTCACGCGAGCAAAGGCATGCGGTATCTGACGGGTTAACGAGCGTTTACCGCCCGGCGGCGCTACCGACCGGGCGAGCATAGGCGCGCAGAACTTGGGTCCGCAGGAGGAAATCATGCGCGATATCGGCCATTTCATCGGCGGCAAGGCCGTCAAGGGCAGCTCCGGACGGACCGGCGACGTGTTCAACCCGAACACCGGCGAGGTGCAGGCCAAGGTCGCGTTCGCCAGCAAGTCCGAGGTCGAGCAGGCCATCGCCAATGCGGCCGCCGCCCAGCCCGGCTGGGCCGCGACCAACCCGCAGCGACGCGCCCGGGTGATGTTCAAGTTCCTGGAGCTGGTGCAGGCCGAGTACGACGATCTCGCGCGCCTGCTCTCCTCCGAGCACGGCAAGACTTTTGTCGACTCCAAGGGCGACATCCAGCGCGGGCTCGAGGTGGTGGAGTTCGCCTGCGGCATTCCGAACCTGATGAAGGGCGAGTTCACCGACAGCGCCGGCCCGGGCATCGACCTCTATTCGCTGCGCCAGCCGCTCGGCGTCGTCGCCGGCATCACGCCGTTCAACTTCCCGGCCATGATCCCGCTGTGGAAAGCCGCGCCGGCGATCGCCTGCGGCAACGCATTCATCCTCAAGCCGTCGGAGCGCGATCCGTCGGTGCCGATGCGGATCGCCGAGCTGTTCGTCAAGGCCGGCCTGCCGGAGGGCATCCTCAACGTCGTCAACGGCGACAAGGAGGCGGTCGACACGCTGCTCACCGATCCGCGCATCCAGGCGATCGGCTTCGTCGGCTCGTCGGCGATCGCCGAATACATCTATGCCACCGGCTGCGCCCACGGAAAGCGCGTGCAGTGCTTCGGCGGCGCCAAGAACCACATGATCGTGATGCCGGACGCCGACATGGACCAGGCGGTCGATGCGCTGATCGGCGCGGGCTACGGCTCGGCGGGCGAACGCTGCATGGCGGTTTCGGTCGCGGTCCCGGTCGGCCAGAAGACCGCGGACGCGCTGATGAAGAAGCTCGTGCCGCGCGTGGAGAGCCTCAAGATCGGGCCTTCGACCGACGCCAACGCCGATTACGGCCCGCTCGTCACCAAGGCGCATCTCAACAAGGTGCGCGAATATGTCGACATCGGCGTCAAGGAAGGCGCCAAGCTCGTGGTCGACGGCCGCAACTTCAAGCTCCAGGGCTACGAGAACGGAAACTTCCTCGGCGGCTGCCTGTTCGACGAGGTGAAGCCGGACATGCGCATCTACAAGGAGGAGATTTTCGGTCCGGTGCTGTCGGTGGTGCGCGCCAAGGACTACGAAGAGGCGGTGCGGCTGCCGTCGGAGAGCGAATACGGCAACGGCGTCGCGATCTTCACCCGCGACGGCGACACCGCGCGCGATTTCACCAGCCGCGTGCAGGTCGGCATGGTCGGCGTCAACTTCGCCATTCCGGTGCCGCTGTCCTATTACACGTTCGGCGGCTGGAAGCGTTCGGGCTTCGGCGATCTCAACCAGCACGGGCCGGACTCGATCCGCTTCTACACCAAGACCAAGACGGTGACGGCGCGCTGGCCGTCCGGCACCAAGGAAGGCGCCGAGTTCGTCATCCCGACGATGAAGTAAGCACAAGGCATGCTGATCCGACCCGTGTCCCGCGTCTTCACACGGACCGTTGCGCTGCTGGCGCTGACCCTGAGCGCCGGCTGCAATTTGACGGGATCCAACGCGCCGTCGTCGGGACCGAACGCCGCGACGCCGCAGCCGTCGACCCCGCCGACCGCGATGGCCGGGCGCTGGCTGTTCAGCCAGCCCGGCCGCGGCCAGTGCAACATGAACTTCGGTGCCGCCAATGCGCAGGCGCCCGAGGGCACCATCGCGCCCGAGGGCGGCTGCCCCGGAAAGTTCTACATGAGCCGGAAATGGACCTACGACCAGACCGGCCTCACCATGCGCGATCACAACGGCCAGCCGCTCGCCCAGCTCAATGGCGCGGGCGGCCGTTTCGACGGCAAGGCGACGGCGGGGGAGACGGTGGCACTGTCGCGCTGACGCGCGACAGATTCTTGGTTTGGTCGCGTTTTTCTTCGGCGAACCGCTCCACACTTCGCCGGAAAACCGCTCCGGCGCGCTGACGCGCGACAGATTCTTGGTTTGGTCGCGTTTTTCTTCGGCGAACCGCTCCACATCCCGGATCAAGTCCGGGGCAGGCTTTCGCCGGAAAACCGTTCCGGCGTGCTGATCCCCGGCTTACGCATCATCGCCGCGCGGCCGATCCATTCGCAAAATCTATTTCTCCCCGCCGCGGGGCCGTGGTCTGCTGCGATCAGGCCACAAGGGGAAAGCCATGCCCGAATACCAGCTCTATTGCTTCGCCCAGTCCGGCAACGCCTATCGCGCGGCGCTGATGCTCAACCTGATCGGCGCCGACTGGCAGCCGGTCTATGTCGACTTCTTCAAGGGCGGCGAGACGCGCACGCCGAAGTACCGCGCCGAGGTCAACGAGATGGGCGAGGTGCCGGTGCTGGCGCACGGCGCAAAAAAGCTCACGCAGTCGGGCGTAATCCTGACCTATCTCTCCGACCTCACCGGCAAGTTCAAGCCGCAGAGCGAAGAGGAGAAGCTCGAAGCCTTGCGCTGGATCATCTTCGACAACCAGAAGGTCAACGGCTTCCTCGGTCCCTACCGCTTCCTGAAGAACTTTGCCCGGCCGGCGGGCGACCCGGCGGTGATGGCGTTTCTCAAGGGCCGCATCGACGGCAACCTCGCCATCGTCGACAAGCGGCTCGCCGGACGCCCGTTCATCCTCGGCGAGCGGCCGACCATCGCCGACCTGTCGCTCTGCGCGTATCTCTACTATCCGGCGGACGAGTTCGGCTTCGACATTGCCGGCACCCACAGGAACATCGGCGCCTGGCTCGAGCGCATCAAGGCGCTGCCCGGCTGGAAGCATCCCTACGAGCTGATGCCGGGATATCCGCCGCAGCTTGCCTGATCCGGCCGGGAACGGATCGCCGCGGCACGCATTGGTATCGATATGGCACGCCGCAGCACCACCGCCATGGGTTTCGACTGGGCGCTTTCCAACGCCTATGCCGCGACAACGATGTGGCATCGCCTGTCGTGGTTCGGCGCGGCCGCCGCGATGACCCATGCCGAACGGCAGGCCGAGGCCACGCGGATGCTCAGCGAGAAGGTCGCGGCCGCATACGAGGGCAGTTGGAAGGCCGGTCTTGAGGCGACGCGGACGATGTGGAGCGCAGCCCTCGGCGTGAAGCCCAGCGCCAGCGCGGCCGCGGCGATCGCGGATGCCGCCACGCGGCCGGCGCTGCGCAAGGCGCGGGCCAATGCCCGCCGCCTGAACCGGCGCGCCACCAGAACATCGCGCAAATAGCCGTCAGCGCGCCGTCAGGCCGCCGTCGATGACGAACTCGGCGCCGGTGACGAAGCGGGATTCGTCGGACAGGAGATAGACGCACATATCGGCAACCTCGGCCGGCGTGCCGAGGCGGCCGAGCGGAATGTCGCGCATCAGGCGCGCGCGGGCGGCGTCCGGATACTGCGTTCCCTTGATGATGTCGTCGACCATCGGCCCTTCGAGGAAGGCCGGGTGCACCGAATTGCAGCGCACCTGCGGATTGAGCCGCGCGCCGTGCAGCGCCACCGACTTGGTGAGCAGCCGCACCCCGCCCTTGGAGGCGTTGTAGGCGGCGAAATTGTGCCCGCCGATCAGGCCCGCGACCGACGAGAGGTTGACGATCGAGCCGCCGCGGGTCTTGAGCAACGGAAGCGCGTGCTTGCAACCGAGGAACGTGCCGTCGAGATTGACGCCGAGGACCTTCCGCCAAGTGGCGAAATCGGTTTCCTCGATGTTGCCGAGCGCGGCGATCCCCGCGGCGTTGACGAGACCGTCGAGCCGGCCATAGGTCCGGCCGACGTCGGCCGCCACCGCAAGCCAGTCGGGTTCGGAGGTGACGTCGAGCGCGTGGGTCGCGCCCTGCCCCGGACGATCGCTGGTAATTGCAGTGCCGCCGGCCCTGCCGACCGCCTCGGTCACCGCGGCGCCGATCGCCCCCGACGCGCCGGTGATCAGAACGATCTTGTCCTTGAGCCGATCCATCCGGCCGCCTCAGCCGTGCTTGTGATCGTGCGAATGGCCGTGATGGTGGTCGTGGTGGTCGTGATCATGGCTGTGGCCATGGCTGTGGCTGTGATCGTGATGGTGGTGATCATGGTGGTGATCATGGCCATGATCATGATGGTGATGATGATCGTGACCGTGATGATGGTGATGATCATGCGCCGCGGCCGCCTCATAAGCCCCGCCTTCGGGCTCGAACGGCGCCTCGATGGCCACGACCTTCGCGCCGAGGGCTTGCAGCAGTGCCTCGATGGCCTCGTCGCGCTTGAGCCTGAGCTTGCGCTCCATGATCTGCACCGGCACGTGCCGATCGCCGAGATGCCAGGCGAGCCGCGCCAGCGACGGCAGATCGGCCGCGCGCACCTCGATCAGCGGCTCGGGCTCGGCCACCACCTCGACCAGCCCGCCGTCGTCGAGCACCAGCGCGTCGTCGGTGCGAAGCCGCACCGGCTCGGCAAAATCGAGCTCGATGCAGGTGCCCTTGATACCGAACAGGAAGCCCTTCTGCGCCTGACGCTGGGCGTGCGGCAGGATCAGCGTATCGGCGACGGGCGCGTCCTTGCGCTCGGCTGCGGGGACGACGCGGGTGGCGCGGGGCATCGGCGATCCTTGGGTGGCGGGGATGATAGACAGGAAATCCGGAGAACGTGCGAACGCCGCAGCCTCAGTGGTGGGTCGGGCGGTCGTCGCGCTCGTCCGGCTTTGGCTGCGGCAGCGCGTCCGGCATCTCGCCGGACACCGCGGCGGCCCGCGCGGCCTCCAGGTCCTTGCGTGCGTATTCGCGGTAGGTGTGCCAGCCGAGCGGCAGGCAGGCGAGATAGATCACCGTGCCGATGCTCAGCACCCACCAGGGATAGGCGATCAGCAGCGCGAAGAACAGCACCACCACCACGAACACCGGCAGCACCATGTCGGGATTGACCCGCTTGCCGACGCGCTTGCCGGACAACACCGGCAGCCGCGACACCATCAGGAAGGCGATCGCGAGCGTGTAAAGCAGCGTCACGGTCGGGTTGGCCTTGGGGCCGCCGAGCAGGTCGACGTAAATCGGCAGCATCACCACCAGCGCGCCGGCGGGTGCCGGCACGCCGGTGAAGAAGTTGCCGGCCCATGCCGGCTGGTTCGGATCCTCGGCCATGACATTGAAGCGCGCGAGACGGAGCGCACCGCAGATCGCGAACACCATCGCGGCGATCCAGCCGACATTGCCCGCGCCGTTCAGGCCCCAGAGGTAGAGGATCAGGCCCGGCGTGCAGCCGAAGTTGACGAAGTCGGCAAGGCTGTCGAGCTCGGCGCCGAACTTGGACTGCCCTTTGATCATGCGGGCGATGCGGCCGTCGATGCCGTCGAGGCCCGCCGCGAACACGATCGCGGCCAGCGCCCATTCGAGCTTGCCCTCGAAGGCGAGCCGGATGGCGGTGAGACCGGCGCACAGCGCCAGAAGCGTGATCAGGTTGGGCAGAAGCGTCCGCACCGGGATCGCGCGGAACCGCTGCCGCCGGGCTTCCATTCGATCGCGTTCAAAGGGCGAAAACATGATGCCGGCCAATATAGCGGTTTCAACGCCGCCCCGCCACGCCAGGTTCCTGGTGCCGTTAACCAACCCGGTAGGTGCGTCCGGGGTCGGCGGCCGCAAGATCGGCCAGCACGGTCTCGCCAGCATAGGCGGTCTGCCCTTCGGCCACCATCGCCCGGCCGCCCTCCGGCAGGTAGACGTCGACGCGGGAGCCGAACCGGATCATGCCGATGCGGTCGCCGGCGGTGATCGTCTGCCCCTCCTGCACGAACGGGACAATTCGCCGCGCGATCAGGCCTGCGATCTGCACCACGCCGATGCGGGCGCGCGGGCCGCTGATGATGAAGCCGTTGCGCTCGTTGTCCTCGCTCGCCTTGTCAAGGTCGGCGTTGATGAACTTGCCGGGCTTGTAGACCATGCGCTCGATCCGGCCGGCGATCGGGCTCCGGTTCACGTGACAGTCGAACACGCTCATGAAGATCGAGATGCGCGGCAGCGGCCGGTCGCTCAGGCCCAGCTCGGGCGGCGGCACCGCGTTGACCACGCGGCTGACCCGGCCGTCGGCCGGCGCGATGACAAGGCCGTCGCGCAGCGGCGTCACCCGCACCGGATCGCGGAAGAAGTAGGCGCACCAGACCGTGAGGATCGTGCCGATCCAGCCGAGCGGCGTCCAGATCCAGAACAGGATCAGGCTTGCGAGCGCAAAGCCGCCAACGAAGGGATAGCCCTGCGGATGGATGGGCACGGCCTGGGATTTGATGGAGTCGATGATGGACATGGGTGGTGGTCGGCGCTCCGCGCTGTCAGAGGTTCGTTGCGATCATATCATTCCGCCGCGGCCGCGGGGGCGAGGTCATCGGCGACCTGCGGCGGGTTGCGGTTCGGCTGCGCCTTGTCTTCCTCGGCCTGCGCCAGCATCTCGCGGGCGGCCTCGGCTTCGCGCTGCCGGTTCCACATGCTGGCATAGAGCCCGCCAAGCCGGAGCAACGCGTGGTGCCCGCCGCGCTCGACGATCACGCCCTTGTCGAGCACGATGATCTCGTCGGCGCCGACGATGGTCGAAAGCCGGTGGGCGATGACCAGCGTGGTGCGGTTCTTCGACACACGCTCCAGCGCGTCCTGGATTTCCTTCTCGGTATGGCTGTCGAGCGCCGACGTCGCCTCGTCGAGCAGCAGGATCGGCGGGGCTTTCAGGATCGTGCGGGCGATCGCGACGCGCTGCTTCTCGCCGCCGGACAGCTTCAGGCCGCGCTCGCCCACCTCGGTCTCATAGCCGTGCGGCGACATGCGAATGAAACCGTCGATCTGCGCGAGCCGCGCCGCCTCCTCGACCTCGGCGTCATTCGCCTCCCAGCGGCCATAGCGGATGTTGTAGCGGATGGTGTCGTTGAACAGCACGGTGTCCTGCGGGACCATGCCGATGGCCTGCCGCAGCGACTTCTGCGTCACATCGCGCACGTCCTGCCCGTCGATCAGGACGCGGCCCGCCGACACGTCGTAGAAGCGGTAGATCAGCCGCGAGATGGTCGACTTGCCGGCGCCGGAGGGGCCGACGATGGCCACTGTCTTGCCGGCCGGCACCTCGAAGCTGACGGCCTTGAGGATCGGCCGCGCCCGCTCATAGGCAAAGCCGACGTCCTCGAACCTGATGCTGCCGGCGCTCACCGCAAGCGGCTTTGCGTCCGGGGCGTCGACGATCTCCGGCGGCCGCTGCAGGATGTTGAACATCGTCTCGATGTCGATCGTCGCCTGCTTGATCTCGCGGTAGACCATGCCCATGAAATTCAGCGGCTGGTAGAGCTGGATCATCATGGCGTTGATCATGACGAAATCGCCGACGGTGTTGCTGCCGTTCCGGATGCCGAAGGCACACAGCACCATGGTGGCGGTCAGCCCGATGGTGAAGATCACCGCCTGTCCCGCGTTCAGCACGTTCAGCGACACGTAGGACTTCACGCTTGCGGCTTCGTAGCGCTCCATCGAGCGGTCGTAGCGCCTGGCTTCGCGCTCTTCCGCCGAGAAATACTTCACGGTCTCATAGTTGAGCAGCGAGTCGATCGCCTTGGTGTTGGCGTCATTGTCGCTGTCGTTCATGCGGCGGCGGATGGAGATACGCCATTCGGTCGCCAGATACGTGAACCACATGTAGAGCGCGACGGTGATGAGGATCGCGACCACGTAGCGCCAGTCGAACTGGTAGAACAGCACGGCCGCAATCAGCGCCACCTCGACGATGGTGGGCAGCAACTGCAGAATGACCATGCGGACGATGGTCTCGATCGCGTTGCGCCCGCGCTCCAGCACGCGGGTAAGCCCGCCGGTCTTGCGCTCCAGATGAAAGCGCAGCGACAGCTCATGCATGTGCTCGAAGGTCAGGATCGCAAGCTTGCGCACCGCGTGCATCGCCACCTTGGCGAATACGCCGTCGCGGAGCTGCGTCAGCACGCCCATCAGGATGCGCATGCCGCCATAGGCGACGGTCATCGCGACCGGCGCGGCGATCGCCCAGGCGAGCCACGAGTCCGGCGCGAACGGCGCAGTGCCCTGCCCGCTCAGCGCGTCGACCGCCCATTTGAAGGTGAACGGCACGGCAATGGTCGCAAGCTTCGCCGCAAACAGCAGCAGCGTCGCCCATATGACGCGGCGTTGCAGGTCGCGCCGGTCGTGCGGCCAGATATAGGGCCACAACCGCGCCAGCGTGCGAAACAGCGCGCCGCCGCGGTCGGCGGAGACTTCGCGCTTCATGCTGTGCGCTGATCGGACGTGGTCACTCACGGTTAAGTCTAGAAATCCCGGTCGGGACGGCGCAAAAAGGGAGGCGCCATCGGCAAGTCCCTCATATAGTGGATTCTGCGGCACAAAACAGCGATGGGCGGGGCATTTTCCCCGCCCTCGCCAGCACCGCCGCTCGTGTCTATATCCTTCTTCTTTGCGGACGATTCGCATACCGCTTCGCACAAACGAGTCAGAATGAGCCAAATCCGAAGAATTTGCGTCTATTGCGGCTCCGGCTCAGGCCGCGACCCCGATTTCGCCACCGCCGCACGCAAGCTCGGGCAGACGCTTGCCAAGAATGGCATCGGCCTCGTCTATGGCGGCGGCTCGGTCGGGCTGATGGGCGAGCTTGCCAACAGCGTGCTCGATCACGGCGGCCAGGTCACCGGGATCATCCCCGAGTTCCTCGCCAACCGCGAGCACATGATGCGCCGTGGCAAGCTGGTCCGCGTGCGCGACATGCACGAGCGAAAGCAACAGATGTTCGACCACGCCGACGCCTTCGTCGCCCTGCCCGGCGGGATCGGCACGCTCGAAGAGGTGGTCGAGCAGATGACCTGGGCACAGCTCGGTCGCCACCAGAAGCCCATCCTCCTTGCCAACATCAAAGGATTCTGGGATCCGCTTTTGCGGCTCTTCGAGCACATGGATCAGATGGCTTTCATCCACTCAGCGAACTTGTTCAAGTATTACGTCGCCGATGCCATCGACGACGTGCTGCCGACGCTGGCGGAAGCGGCAGCGCAGAGCGCCGAAGCCCAGAAGGCCATGGCACCCGAGGTGGCCGGACGGATGTGAGCCTCACGTCGCCGCAGCGAACGTCGCAGCCTCGATCCTGTTGCCTTCAGGATCGCGGATGAACGCCGCGTAGTAACCGCCGATCTGCCCCGAGCGCGGCCCTGGCGCACCATCCGACGTGCCGCCGGCCTTCAGAGCCGCGGCATGGAACGCCTGCACGGTCTCCACATCGCGCGCGCGAAGGCAGACGTGCGCGCCGCTGTCGGGATCGACCGGCGTCATGTTGCGCCGCTCGTTCAGCCAGAATTCCGGATACTTCTTGCCGAAGCCGATGGTCGCGGCACGGTCAGCAAGCTTCTTGTGGCCGAGCGTCGCCAGCACCGCTTCATAGAAGCGCGCCGCAGCGGCCAGATCGTGTACTGCGATAGAGACGTGATCGATCATTCAGGACTTTCTCGGCTTGCCCGCGTCGGTCGCCTCGCTGCCGAAGATCATGCGGTCGATGTTGGCAGCGGCCGCCGCCCGCTGGCATTCGAAGCAGGGCCGCGACGAGGAATAGAGGATGCAGCCGGACAGATCGCTTCGGCCGAGGCGCGCCTGCGCCTCCCGCATCGCCTCGCGCTCGGCATGGGCGGTCCAGTCCTTCTTGAGAACGACGCGGCTCGGTCCGAAGCCGATGATGCGGCCGCCCTTCACCACCACGGCCCCATAGGCCTGATCGCCCGCGCGCACCGCCTCGTCTTTCATCCGGAAGGCGGCAGCGATGAACTCGCGATGCTCGGCGGGCGCGGCTTTCGCTTTCGTAGCGATTGCGGCGCCCGCCGCGGCGAGAACCGCAAGCGCGGATCGGCGGGTGCAGGAGCAAGTGGGGCGCATGGCGCCCATTCTACGCAGGCGCGCCGGACCTGACGAGCTTGTAAACGATGGAATCCATCAGCGCCTGGAACGAGGCGTCGATGATGTTGGGCGACACGCCGATGGTGGTCCAGTGCTCGCCGGTCTCGTCCTCGCTCTCGATCAGCACACGGGTGACCGCGCCCGTGCCGCCGTTGAGGATCCGCACCCGATAGTCGGTGAGCTTCAGGCCCTCGATGAACCGCTGGAACTTGCCGAGGTCCTTGCGCAGCGCCACGTCGAGCGCATTGACCGGGCCGTTGCCTTCGGCGGCATTGATGAAGGTCTCGTTGCCGACCTTCACCTTCACCACCGCGGTGGTGAGCACCTCGCTGCCGTGGCCGTTCTGCGCGCGCTGCTCGACCTTGACGTCGAAATAGGTCACGTCGAAGAACTTCGGTACCGTGCCGAGCATCCGCCGCGCCAGCAGCTCGAACGAGGCGTCCGCCGCCTCGTAGGCATAGCCGACCGCCTCGCGCTCCTTCACCTCGTCGAGTAGGCGCGCGACCCGCGGGTCGTTGCGGTCGATCTTCAGCCCGATGCGCTCCAGCTCCGCCAGCACGTTGGAGCGGCCGGCCTGGTCGGACACCAGAAGCTTGCGCTTGTTGCCGACCGTCTCTGGCCGAACATGCTCGTAAGTCTCCGGCTCCTTGATGATCGCCGACGCATGGATGCCGGCCTTGGTCGCGAACGCGCTTTCGCCCACATAAGGCGCGTGGCGGTTCGGCGCGCGGTTCAAGCGCTCGTCAAGCTCGTGCGACACGTGGACCAGCTTTTTCAGCTGCTCGTCCGACACTCCGACCTCGAACAGCTCCGCGAACTCGGGCTTGAGCTTCAGCGTCGGGATGATCGAGACCAGATTGGCGTTGCCGCAGCGCTCGCCGAGACCGTTCAGCGTGCCCTGGATCTGCCGTGCGCCGGCGCGCACGGCGGCAAACGAGTTCGCCACCGCCTGCTCGGTGTCGTTGTGGGCGTGGATGCCGACGTTTGCGCCCGGGATGTGCTTCACCACCTCGCGGACGATCGCCTCGACCTCGTGCGGCAGCGCGCCGCCGTTGGTGTCGCACAGCACCACCCAGCGCGCGCCCGCCTCATAGGCGGCCTTGGCGCAGGCCAGCGCATAGCCGGGGTTGGCCTTGTAGCCGTCGAAGAAATGCTCGCAGTCGAGCAGCACCTCGCGGCCCCTGCCGAGCGCGGCCTTCACGCTGTCGCGGATCGAGGCGAGATTTTCCTCCAGCGTGGTCTCGAGCGCGACGCGGACGTGATAGTCCCAGGACTTGGCGACGAAGCAGATCGCCTCGGCCTTGGCCTCGAGCAGCGCCGCAAGCCCCGGGTCGTTCGAGGTCGAGCGGCCCGGCCGCCGCGTCATGCCGAACGCGGTGAACGTGGCATTGAGCATGCGCGGCTCGGCAAAGAGCTGCGTGTCGGTCGGATTGGCGCCGGGATAGCCCCCCTCGACATAGTCGATGCCGAGATCGTCGAGCATCCGCGTGATCGCAAGCTTGTCGGCCAGCGTGAAATCGACGCCGTTGGTCTGCGCACCGTCGCGCAGTGTCGTGTCGAACAGATAGAGACGTTCACGAGACATCACACTCACCAGAGGTAATAGTTCAGCGCCATCGCCACCGCGACCACGAGGGCAACGGCTGCAACCACCACATGGTGGGTGCGCAACCGTCCGAACGGTCCTGCTTCGCTCATGGCGCCGCCCTCTTGAACTGCTTCTTCATCGTGGTGTTGCTCAGCCACTCGTTGCCAACCGACACGGTGTTGCGCTGCTCGGGCGTAAACCCGCGATGGGCGAAGAAGTCGCGCGCGGTGTCGCTCGCATCGACCATGAGATGCGGCGTGCCGCGCGAGGCGGAAATCTTCTCCACGGCGTCGTAGAGCATGCGCCCGGCGCCGTGCCCCGCCACCGCAGGATGCACGTAGAACAGGCCGATATTGGTCGGCGCATCGAGCGTGATGAACCCCACCGGCGAGCCGTCCATGGTGGCGATCAGCGCGAGATGCTTGCCGAGCCGCTCGGCGAAGGCTTCGAGGTCTTCGGCCTCGGACGCCCAGGCATCCTGCTGCGCCGGCGTGTAGTCGTCCTCGGTCAGCTGCTCGATGCTGGCGCGGAAGATTTCCGCCAGCAACGGCGTGTCCTGCGGCAGGAACGGCCGCAGGGCGAATTGCGGCTTGGCGCGCGCCATCATCGCGCCATCTCCCAGGTGGTGCCGTCCTTGGAATCCTTGAGCACCACGCCAAGCGCAGCGAGCTCGTCGCGGATGCGGTCCGACTCGGCGAAGTTCCTGGCCTTGCGCGCAGCGTTGCGCGCAGCAATGCGGCTCTCGATCTCTTCCTTGGCGAGCGACGGCTGTGGCGCATGCGCGGCCTGCCAGGCCTTCAGCTCCTCCGGCCGGAAGCCGAAGAAGCCGAGCGTGCCGGCGAGTGCCCGGCGGCCCGCGGCATTCTTCAGGCCGTGCATCTCGGCGATGGCCTTCGGCGTGTTGAGATCATCGAGCAACGCATCCAGCACGCCGGGCGCCGGCCGCGGATCGGCCTCGGCGGACGCGGCGTCGTAGAAGCTCGACAGCGCCTTCTCGGCCTCTTCGAGGCCCTTCACGGTCCAGTTGATCGGCTGCCGGTAGTGGCTGCCCAGCATCGCCAGCCGCACCACGTCGCCCGGCCAGTCCGCCAGCACCTCGCGGATGATGACGAAATTGCCGAGGCTCTTGCTCATCTTCTCGCCTTCGACCTGCAGGAAGCCGTTATGCATCCAGAAGTTCGCCATCACCGGCTTGTGGAAGGCGCAGCACGATTGCGCGATCTCGTTCTCGTGGTGCGGGAACACGAGATCGATGCCGCCACCGTGGATGTCGAAGGTCTCGCCGAGGTGCTTCCACGACATCGCCGAGCACTCGATGTGCCAGCCCGGCCGTCCCGGCGTCTTGATGCCGCACGGCGAAGGCCATGACGGCTCGCCGGGCTTCGACGGCTTCCACAAGACGAAATCCATCGGATCGCGCTTGTAGGGCGCGACATCGACGCGCGCGCCGGCCATCATCTCGTCCAGCGAGCGGCGCGCGAGCTTGCCGTACTCCTGCATCGACGGCACGCTGAACAGCACGTGCTCCTCGGCGACGTAGGCATGGTTTGACGCGACGAGACGCTCGATCAGCGTCTTCATCTCGTCGATATGCTCGGTCGCGCGCGGCTCGACGTCCGGCGGCAGGCAGCCCAGCGCCGCGACGTCCTCCTTGAAGTTCCTGTAGGTCTCTTCGGTCAGATCGCGGATCGAGATGCCGCGCTCGGCCGCACGCGCGTTGATCTTGTCGTCGACGTCGGTGATGTTGCGGACATATTTGACGTGGCTCGCGCCATAGACGTGGCGCAAGAGCCGGTACAGCACGTCGAACACGATCACCGGGCGAGCGTTGCCGATGTGGGCGAAGTCGTAGACCGTCGGCCCGCACACATACATCCGCACGTTGTTCGGATCGATCGGCGCGAACACCCGCTTCTCGCGCGACAGCGTATCGTAGAGTTTCAGTTGCATCGGACCCGTGGCATTCACAATGACATTCCTCGGCCTGCTGGCCGGGCGTCTATCAGGTCTCGATTGAGAAAAGACGGCCGCAGCCAGCGTTGAGCGCTAGCCAATAATCTTCCGGCAAATGCCGCAGATCGCGTTAAGGCCGTTCATGGGGCCGGACAATGGTCCAACACCGTTGCAACAGTCAAGGGCCAGATCGCGTTTTGGCCGTTTTCCACGGCGGGGTCCTGCTGCAAAACCAATGACTTGCGGCAGCGCACAAGCTCCCCTATGCCATGCCGGACCGGTGTCGGGTGGGCTTGAGACCGGTGGGTTAGCCAAGACTTAACGATTTTCCTCACATTCTACCGACCGCATGGGCCGGTCCGGGTCCGTAAACCGTTTGAGCGCATCGATGCGATCCCTGTTCGCCGCCGTGGCGTGTGCCGTCCTTTGCGTGTCTGTGGCCCAGGCCGAGAAACGCGTCTTCATCATCGCCAACAGCGCCGACGGCTACGGCATCGACCGCTGCCTTGCGACCGGCTCGCGTTGCGGCTCCGCCGCGGCGCATGCCTACTGCAAGTCGCGCGAGTTCGCGCAGGCCGTGTCATTTCACAAGGTCGACAAGGACGACATCACCGGCGCGATCCCGTCGGAAGGCAACGTGTGCGCCAACGGCCAGTGCGAGCAGTTCGTCGCGATCGAGTGCACGCGCTGACAGCCAGGCACTGCTTTTCCTGATTGAAACGCCCGGCGTTCGCGCCGGGCTTTTGCGTTCGAAGCGCCGTATCCTCATCGGAACCCGGCGCGCGCATCGCACGGTTCCGAACCCCGGCAGATTCGGCAACGGCAAAATCTGTCCTGGAACCAATCGGGCGCGTGCGGGTTTTCTGCCGGGGCGAACAGGAAGAGAATCACCGATGTCCGCCGTTGCCGTCCGCGCCATGTTCCGGTCGCACCCGGAAAAACCGCCCCACTCCGAGGTCATGAGCCGCTGCATCGACGCGTGCTTCAACTGCGTCGAGACTTGCACCGCCTGTGCCGATGCCTGCCTGTCCGAGCGCGACGTTTCCGACCTCGTCGGCTGCATCCGGCTCAATCTCGACTGTGCCGCGGTGTGCAGCGCCACCGGCAGCATCATGTCGCGCTCGAACAAGGCCGGACACCGCCAGCTGCTCGAAGCGCAGCTCGCCAACTGCGTCGCGTTCTGCCGCGCCTGCGCCGATGTGTGCGATGCGCATGGCGATCGGCACCGGCATTGCGCGGTCTGCGCCGAGGCATGCCTTGCCTGTGCGGACGCCTGCAGCGCGATGCTGGCCGCGATGCGGATGCCGGCCTGACGCCTGGTCCGAGCCCTGGCATGGCCAGGCGCGGACTCGCGCTCAGAGTTCCTTGCTCATCCGCTGGTCGATCGAACACTCGCCGCCGCCGCGGATCATGAAGACCAGCGCCACGGCCAACAGCAGGATCGAGAACTCGGATCCGCCGGCGGTCCAGAAAAAGCCCTTGGCCGAGGTGACCCACACCGCGTTGATCATGAAGATCACGACGGCGAGCGCGGCGAAACGGGTGAAGACGCCGAACACCAGCATCAGCCCGCCGACCAGCTCGGTCAGCGCCACCAGCGTCACCCAGAACCAGCCGGGCTTGTAGCCGATGCCTTCGAAGATCTGCGTGAAGCGCGTGAAGCCCGCGCCGCCGAACCAGCCGAACAACTTCTGGCAGCCGTGCGGGATCAGGATGACGCCCAGCACGATGCGCAGCATCGGCAACATGTAGCGATCAAGCGACGCGTAAAGACCGCCAAGCGCGGGAACGTAGTACCTGTTCATGATGCCCTCCCCCGATCGGGGCCGCTCTTATGGCGGCGGCCCGTCGATCAACGCTAACACAAGGGACAGGCGGCGCCAGTGACCAGACGTGCGGTGCAACCTGGCGCGCGGGTTGCGGCCCAACCGCCGGGAACGGTCAGACCTTCACGACCTCATGATCGATCGCGCCGAAGATCGAGCGCCCCTGCGCGTCGTTCATCTCGATCCGCACCCGGTCGCCGAAGTTGAGGTAGGGCGTCTTCGGCGCACCGTGCAGGATGGTCTCGACGGTGCGGATTTCGGCGAGGCACGAGTAGCCGACGCCGCCGTCGGGAACCGGCTTGCCCGGCCCGCCGTCGGCATCGCGGTTCGACACCGTGCCGGAGCCGATGATGGTGCCGCCCATCAGCGGGCGGGTCTTCACCGCGTGCGAGATCAGCGTCGGGAAATCGAAGGTCATGTCGATCCCGGCATTGGGCTTGCCGAACAGCTTGCCGTTGATGTGGCTGACGAGCGGCAGATGCACCCGCTTGCCGTCGAAAGCGGAGCCCAGCTCGTCGGGCGTCACTGCGACCGGCGAAAACGCGGTCTGCCCCTTGCTCTGCAGGAAGCCGAAGCCCTTGGCGAGCTCGCCCGGAATGAGATTTCTCAAGCTCACGTCGTCGACCAGCATGAACAGTTTGATCGCCTTCGCGGTCTCCTCCGGCTTCGCGCCCTGCGGCACGTCGGTGACGACCACCGCGACCTCGGCCTCGAGGTCGATGCCCCAGGCGGTGTCGGCCGCCTTGATCGGATCGCACGGGCCGATGAAGGCATCGGCCGCGCCGCGATACATCAGCGGATCGGTCCAGAACGTCGCCGGCACCTCGGCGCCGCGCGACTTGCGCACCAGCGCCACGTGATTGACGTAAGCCGAGCCGTCGGCCCAGCCGAACGCGCGCGGTAGCGGCGCGGCGCAGTTCTTCGGATCGAACGGCGCATGGGCGATGCGGCCGGCTTCGAGCGAGTCGGCGATCTCCTGCAGGCGCGGCTCGGCGGCGCTCCAGTCGTCGAGCGCCTCGCGCAAGGTCTTGGCCACAGCCGACGCATCCGCCGCGCGCGACAGATCGCGCGATACAACGACCAGCCGCCCGTCGCGGCCGCCTTTCAGAGAAGCCAGTTTCATTTGGGTTTCCGCTGCTTGCGATTGAAGTGTTTCTTGAGCCCCTTCCAGCAGTCCATGTAGTCGTCCTGGCGGGTCGGAAGCTCGGCTGCGTATTTGGTGATGCGCTGGCGATAGCGCGTCTCGAACATGAAGGCGAGCGTGTTGGTGAGCTTCACCGGCTTGAGCTCGGCGTTGCTTGCCTGCTCGAAGGCATCGGTGTCGGGGCCATGCGGCAGCATCTGGTTGTGCAGGCTCATGCCGCCCGGCACGAAGCCCTCGGGCTTGGCGTCATAGACGCCGTAAACCAGGCCCATGAACTCCGACATGATGTTGCGGTGATACCACGGCGGGCGGAAGGTGTTCTCCGCCACCGCCCAGCGCTCGGGAAAGATCACGAAATCGATGTTGGCGGTGCCCGGCGTCTCCGACGGCGAGGTCATCACCGTGAAGATCGACGGATCGGGATGGTCGAACAGGAGCGCGCCGACCGGCGAGAACCGCCGCAGGTCGTATTTGTAGGGATAGTAGTTGCCGTGCCAGGCGGCGACGTCGAGCGGCGAATGCGGCACCTTGGTGCGGAACAGTTCGCCGCCCCACTTCACATAGAGCGTGCAGGGTTTCTCGACGTCCTCATAGGCCGCTTCGGGGCAGAGGAAGTCGCGGGCGTTGGCGAGGCAGTTTGCGCCAATGGGGCCGCGATCCGGCAGCTTGAACGCGCCGCCGTAGTTCTCGCAGACATAGCCGCGCGCCGGTCCGTTGATCAGCTCGACACGGAAGATCACGCCGCGCGGGATGACGCAGATCTCGCCGGGCTCGATCTCGATCACGCCAAACTCGGTGCGGAAGCGGAGCTTGTTCTCCTGCGCGACGATCAGCAGCTCGCCGTCGGCGTTGAAGTAGTGCTCGCGCTCCATCGACTTGGTCACGATCAGCACGTGCGCCGCCATGCCGGCCTGCGCCTCGGCGTCGCCCGCGGTCGTCATCGTGAACTGGCCGGTGACGAAGGTGAGCTGACGCTTCGGGATCGGCGTCGGCGACCAGCGCAACTGCCCGATCGGCAGGTCGCTCTCGCCGAGCGCCGGCGCGGTGCGGACCAGGCCGTGATCGACCTTTTCGAAGCGGCCGGTGTGCCGCACGGTCGGGCGGATGCGGTAGAGCCAGCTTCGCTGGTTGGCGGCCTGCGGCGCGGTAAAGGGCGAGCCGGAGAGTTGCTCGGCATAGAGCCCGTAATTGACCTTCTGCGGCGAGTTCCGCCCCACCGGAAGGGCCCCGGCCAGCGCTTCGGTCTCGAAGCTGTTGCCGAACCCCGAGATGTATCTCACGGCCATCAGTGCACCCTCGTTCCCGGTTCCGCGCTGGCCGGGCGCCCCGGCGCACTTTTGCGCTTGCGCTCCGGGCCCCGGTAGTTTTGAATAGGTTTAGTTACGCATGTAACCAAGACTAGCGGCTTGTGATCTGGAGAACAACTGGCCTTGCGGGCACATGAATATGCGGGCTTAGACCTGTGTTCCGACGCGCTCGCTCTGATTGCGGCGCGGCAGGACATGATCCAAGCTTGAGCTGACGGGCTGGTCCGGCCAACCGACCGCCCGCAGTCGTGGCCCGGAGGGGGCGGAACGACCGATGAGCAGGGGTACTCCCAGTGACCATCCAACCGACGCGGGCGCGACGACTGTGGCGCTGGCGCAGGCGGATGCCGGGCAACTCGAGGCGGGCCGTGGCGACGCCGCACCGCTGAAGCTCGAGCAATTCCTGCCCTATCGCCTCAACGTCGTGGCGAGCCTCGTATCGCACGCGCTGTCGCGCATCTATGCCGACCGCTACGGCATCGGCGTCCCGGAGTGGCGCGTGCTGGTGACGCTCGGCCAATACGGCATGATGACCGGCAAGGCGATCGGCGCGCACAGCCACATGCACAAGACCAAGGTGTCGCGCGCGGTGGCGCTGCTGGAAACGCGCAAGCTCCTGGCACGGCGCGCCAACCGCGCCGACCTGCGCGAGGCGTTCCTGACGCTGACGCCGTCCGGCCGCGCCATGTACGACGACCTCGCCCCGATCGCGCTCGAGTTCGCGCGACGGCTCGCCGATGCGCTGGACCCGGCCGACCGCGCCGCCTTCGAGCGCTCGGTCGAGCGCCTGACCGAACGCTCGGCGAAGCTCGCGGCGGAATATGCGAGGGGCAAAGACCGCGGCGAGCCCTGAATTCGGGAACACCGTCCTGGCGGCCGTCTGCTGACTGGAATGCGGCAGAGCTGCCATGAGTCGACGCCCGTCGCGCATACCAATATAGCAGGGCACGCTCTACACTTGAGCCAAGGCATTGGGCCAAGGCATTTGGGCCAAGCCAAGCCACTTGAGCCAAGCCACTTGAGCCAAGCCAGCCGAGAACGCGCCGGGGAGACGCCATGAAGCTCTACACCTATTTCCGCTCGTCAGCCGCCTATCGGACGCGCATCGCGCTCAACCTCAAAGGCATCACGACCGAACAGATTTCCATCCATCTCACCAAGGACGGCGGCAAGCAGCACTCGCCGGAATATCGCACGATCAATCCACAGCGCCGCGTGCCGTCGCTGACGCTCGACAACGGCACCATCCTGATGCAGTCGCCGGCGATCCTCGAATATCTCGACGAGGTTCATCCCAATCCCCCGTTCCTGCCGAAGGACCCGGTGGCGCGCGCCAAGGTCCGCGCCTTCGCCGCGGTGATCGGCTGCGACATCCATCCGCTCAACAACCTTGCGCCGCTGCAATACCTGCGCCGTGTGTTGAAGCAAGAGCAGCCGGCGATCGACGCGTGGTATCACCACTGGATCATCGAGGGCTTCACCGCGCTCGAAACCATGATCGAGCCCGGTCCCTATTGCTTCGGCGCGGCGGTCACCCTTGCCGACATCTATCTGGTGCCGCAGATGTACAACGCGCGCCGGCTGAAGACGCCGCTCGATGCGTTTCCCAAGCTCGTCGCCGCCGACGCCGCGCTGATGCAGCTTCCGGCCTTCGACAAGGCCCGACCGGAAAATCAGCCCGACGCCGAATAATCGTGGCCAGCCAGAACATCGGCCGTGTCGCCGCGTGGATGACCGGCGCGCTCATCTCGTTCTCGGTGAGCGCGCTGGCGATCCGTGCGCTCGGCAAGCAGCTCAACGTCTTCGAGATGCTGACGATCCGCTCGGGCACAGGCCTGATCGTGCTCGTGGCGCTGATTGTCGCCCGCCCGGACCTTCGCTCCGAGATCGCGCCGCGCTACATGAAGTTCCACATCGCGCGCAACACCACGCATTTCGTCGGCCAGTACAGTTGGGCGCTGGCGGTGACGATCCTTCCGTTCGCGACCGTGTTTGCGCTGGAGTTCACGACGCCGGCCTGGGTCGCCCTGCTGGCCGTGCTCGTGCTCGGCGAGCGGATGACCAGAAGCCGGCTCGGCAGCGTGATCCTCGGCTTCCTCGGGGGCGTGGTGATCGTGCGGCCGGGGCTCGCGAGCTTCCAGCCGACCGCGCTGCTGGTGCTGTTTGCGGCATTCGCATTCGCGATCTCGCTGATCGCCACCAAGCAGCTCACCAACCGGGTGAGCACCCTGAACATCATCTTCTGGATGAACGCGATGCAACTGCCGATGGCGCTCGCCTACCCGGCCTATGTCGCGGCGACCGGCGGCCGGTCGCTGTTCGTGTTCCGGCTCGGAGCCGACCTGCTGATCCCGGCGCTCGCGCTCGGCATCGTCGGCCTCACCTCGCACTATTGCCTGACGCAGGCGTTTCGCTCCGGCGACGCGACCGTGGTGGTGCCGCTCGATTTCCTGCGCATTCCGCTGATCGCCCTGGTGGGCTGGCTGTTCTACAGCGAGGCGCTCGACATTTTCGTCTTTGCCGGCGCAAGCCTGATCATTTGCGGTGTATCGTGGAATCTGTTCGCCGAATCGCGCCGCTCGGCGCCGGCCGCAGCCACCGAGAAGGCCCAAGGTGTCTGACAAGGGGGCCCAACAGGCGGCACGGACGGCCGAATCTTGACGGTAGCCGCGTCGCCCGTCCAAACTTTGGACACCATTCGGAAGTCTAAGGTCGCGCTTCCGGGCGGAAGCAGCAGCGGAGCCCCTTGCCGGGGCTGGGGAAGCCGATGAATTCAATGTTGCGCCGGGTACTCGCGCCGGCCGCCGTGGTGATAATCGCAGCGGCGGGTTCGGTGACGCTTCCGGCCACCATTCCGGCCTATGGGCAGCAGCTGCCGTCGCCCGCGGAGCAGACCCCGTCCGGCCAGCCGCCCCAGGCAAGCCCGTCGCCGCAGGCAAGCCCCGTATGCACCCGCCTGGAAGGCCAGCTGGCGGCGTTCGACCGCGGCTCCAACGACCCCGGCCGCGCCGAGCAGATCCGCAAATACGAAGAGGCCGCGGCCAACCAGCAGAACGAGCTCAACCGCCAGCAGGCGCAGGCGCAGCGTCTCAATTGCCAGGCCAACGCCTTTTTTGCGCTGTTCCAAGGCGGCCAGAACCCGCAGTGCGGACCGCTGAATTCGAAAATCTCGCAGATGCGCGGCAATCTCGACCGCATCAACGCCGATCTCGAGCGGCTGCGCGGCGACAGTGCCGCGCCCGAGCGCGAAGGCCAGCGCCGCTCCATTCTGGTCGCGCTGGCCCAGAACAATTGCGGCGCGCAATACCGCGCGGCGGTCGCATCGGCACCGCCGCCGCAGCGGAGCGGCAACCTGTTTGAAGCGCTGTTTGGCACCGGCCCGGGCGGGATCCTCGCACCGAGCCCCGGAGAAGGTGGTTTTTCGGGCGGCAGCGGCGCCTACCGCACCGTGTGTGTGCGCACCTGCGACGGCTTCTTCTACCCGATCTCGTTCTCGACCAATTCGAGCCGCTTCGGCGAGGACGAGAAGACCTGCCAGAAGTCGTGCCCGGCCACCGAGGTGATGCTGTTCTCGCACCGCAATCCCGGCGAGGACATCAACCAGGCGGTCTCGACCACGGGCGGCCAGCTCTACACGTCGCTGCCGAACGCGTTCAAATACCGGCAGGCGTGGGACAACAATTGCAGCTGTCGCCGGGCCGGCGAGAGCTGGGCGCAGACGATGAAGAACGTCGACGACACCACCGTCGAGCAGGGCGACATCGTCGTCAACGATCAGCGGGCCAGGCAACTGTCGCAGCCGCGCTTCGACGCGCAGGGCCGGCCGTTGCGGCCCGAGCCTGCGGCGCCCGCCGCGCGGCCTGCGCCACGGCCAGC
>JAIESI010000301.1 GCA_019746135.1 Xanthobacteraceae bacterium | reverse complement strand
CGCCGTCAGCACGTGCATGCCGCGGCGTTCGAGCACGCTGGAAAGCGCGAAGATGTTGCGTGCGTCGTCGTCGACCAGCAGTGCGGTCCGGCCGACCAGGTCTTCATCGGAGCTGTTCAGGCGCTCCAGCATCCGCTGCTTTTCCGGCGGCAGATCGGTGACGATCCGGTGCAGGAACAGCGACGTTTCGTCGAGCAGACGCTCGGGCGACTCGACGCCCTTCACGACGATGCTGCGCGCCATGGTGTGCAGTTGCGCGTCTTCCTCGGCCGAGAGCTCCTTGCCGGTGAACACCACGACGGGGACTTCGGACAGAGAGGCATCCTCGCGGATGCGCTCGAGCACGTCGAAGCCCGACATGTCGGGCAGGCGCAGGTCGAGCACGACGCAATCGCAAGGATTCTGGCGCAGGATCGTCAGCGCGTCCCGGCCCGATCCGGCGGTGACGATCTCGATGTCGTCGTAGCCGAGCAGCTCACGGATGCCCGTTCGCTCGGCCTCGTTGTCCTCGACGACGAGCAGGCGCTTGCGCCGCGGCGCGGCATACTCCTTGATGCGTGTCAGCGCGGCGTCGACGCCCTCCGTGGTGGTCGGCTTGGTCACGAACGAGAACGCGCCGCGCGCGAGAGCGTGCTGCCGGTCCTCGTCGAGCGTGATGATCTGCACCGGAATGTGCCGGGTCAGCGGATTTTGCTTGAGCTGGCTCAACACGGTCCAGCCGAGCATGTCGGGCAGGAACACGTCGAGCGACACCGCCGACGGCTGGAACTGCTTGGCGAGGTCGAGCGCATCGCTGCCGCGCATCGCCACCAGCACCTTGAAGCCCTTGTCGCGAGCGAGATCCATGATCACGCGCGCGTAGTGCGGATCGTCTTCCACGATCAGCAGGATCTGCTCGCCCGGCTCGATGGCGAGCCGGTCGTCGGGGATCTGTTCGACCGGGCGGTCCGCGGTCGCTGCCGCCGCCAGCACGTGCTGGCTCTGCGCGATCTGGGCGGCGCTGACGCGGATAGCGGGCGCCTGGGTGATGCTGGTGGACGGTCCGACATACCTGAGCGGCAGATAGAGAACGAACGTGCTGCCCTGGCCGGGCGTGCTGCGAAGCTGAATCTCGCCGCCCAGGAGGTTTGCCAGTTCGCGGCTGATCGCAAGGCCGAGACCCGTGCCGCCGTATTTCCGGCTGGTCGAGGCGTCGGCCTGCTGGAACGCCTCGAAGATGATCTTCTGCTTCTCCAGCGGAATGCCGATGCCGGTGTCCGACACTTCGAACGCCACCACAGCCGGCGCCTGGTTGAGCACCGGATGCTCGGGGCTCCAGCCGCCGACGGCGGCGGAGACGGACAGCCGGACGCCGCCGTGCTCGGTGAACTTGAAGGCGTTCGACAACAGGTTCTTGAGCACCTGCTGCAGGCGCTTGGAATCCGTCGTGATGCTGCGGCCGAGATGCGGATCGATCTCGACGTCGAACGACAGCTGCCGGTTGTCGGCCTCGTGCCGGAACGGCCGCGCGATCGCCTCGCTCAGGTTGGCGACGAACACCTCCTGCGCGTCCACGGTGACGGTGCCCGACTCGATCTTCGACAGGTCGAGAATGTCGCTGATCAGGTTGAGCAGGTCGGTACCGGCGCCGTGGATCGTGCGCGAGAACTCCACCTGCTTGGGCGTCAGGTTTCCGTCCGGATTGTCGCTGAGCTGCTGGCCGAGGATCAGGATCGAGTTCAGCGGCGTGCGCAATTCGTGCGACATGTTGGCGAGGAACTCGGACTTGTACTTCGAGGTGAGCGCAAGCTCGGAGGCTTTCTCTTCAAGCGCGCGGCGCGCCTGCTCGATTTCCTGGTTCTTGCGCTCCACCTCGACGTTGCGTTCGGCGAGCTGCTGCGCCTTCTGCTCGAGCTGATCGTTGGTCTGCTGCAATTCGCGCTGCTGGGTCTGCAACTCGCCGGCGAGCTGCTGCGACTGCTTGAGCAGGCCTTCGGTCTGCATCGTCGCCTCGATGCTGTTCAGCACGATGCCGATGCTGTCGGTGAGCTGCTCGAGGAAGATCATCTGCAAGGCGGTGAACTGCGTGATCGAGGCAAGCTCGATCACCGCCTTGACCTGGTTCTCGAACAGCACCGGCAGCACGATGATGTTGCGCGGCACGACCTTGAACAGCGCCGAGCCGATCGGCACCGCGTAGGTCGGCAGCTCGGTGATCAGCAGGCGCCGCTTGTCGGCGGCGCACTGGCCGATCAGGCCTTCGCCGACGCGCAGCCGCGACGGATGGCCGTTGGAGCCATCGTCGGCATAGGCCGCGAGCAGCCGCAGCACCTGCGATTCCTCGCTCTCGACCTGGTAGATGACCCCGAGCTGCGCGTTCACCAGCGGCGTGAGCTCGGTCAGCAGCAGCCGTCCGACCGTGGTCAGGTCGCGCTGGCCCTGCAGCATGTTGGTGAATTTGGCGAGGTTGGTCTTCAGCCAGTCCTGCTCGGTGTTGCGGTCGGTGGTGAGCCGCAGGTTGTCGATCATCGTGTTGATGTTGTCTTTCAGCTCGGCCACCTCGCCGCGCGCCGCGGCCTGAATCGACCGCGTCAGGTCGCCCTTGGTCACCGCGGTCGCGACCTCGGCGATGGCGCGCACCTGCGTGGTCAGGTTCGTGGCCAGCAGGTTGACGTTGCCGGTCAGGTCCTTCCAGGTGCCGGCGGCGCCGGGGACGTTGGCCTGGCCGCCGAGGCGGCCTTCGACGCCGACCTCGCGGGCCACCGACGTCACCTGGTCGGCGAAGGTGGCGAGCGTGTCGGTCATGTTGTTGATGGTTTCGGCCAGCGCCGCGACCTCGCCCTTCGACTTCACCGTCAGGTTCTGCTTGAGGTCGCCGTTGGCGACCGCGGTCACCACCTTGACGATGCCGCGCACCTGCTCGGTGAGGTTCGCCGCCATGACGTTGACGGTGTCGGTCAGGTCCTTCCAGGTGCCGGCGACGCCGGGCACCTCGGCCTGGCCGCCGAGCTTGCCCTCGGTGCCGACCTCGCGCGCGACGCGCGTCACCTCCGAGGCGAAGCCGTTGAGCTGGTCCACCATGGTGTTGATGGTGTTCTTCAGCTCGAGGATTTCGCCTTTGACGTCGACGGTGATCTTGCGCGACAGGTCGCCGCGCGCCACCGCGGTGGTCACCTCGGCGATGTTTCGAACCTGCGTGGTGAGATTTGCCGCCAGCAGGTTGACGTTGTCGGTCAGGTCCTTCCACGTCCCGGCGACGCCCGGCACGTTGGCCTGGCCGCCGAGCCGGCCTTCGGTGCCGACCTCGCGCGCCACGCGCGTCACTTCGCCGGCGAACGAGCGCAGCTGGTCGGTCGTGGTGTTGAGCGTTTCCTTGAGCTGCAGCAGCTCGCCGCGCACGTCCACGGTGATCTTCTTCGAGAGGTCGCCGCCGGCGATGGCGGTCGCGACCTCGGCGATGTTGCGGACCTGCGCGGTCAGGTTCGACGCCATGAAGTTGACGTTGTCGGTCAGGTCCTTCCAGGTGCCGGCCACCTCCGGCACCTGCGCCTGGCCGCCGAGCTTGCCTTCGGTGCCGACCTCGCGGGCGACGCGGGTCACCTCCGAGGCGAACGAGTTGAGCTGGTCCACCATGGTGTTGATGGTGTTCTTCAGCTCGAGGATTTCGCCCTTCACGTCGACGGTGATTTTGCGCGACAGGTCGCCGCGCGCCACGGCGGTGGTGACCTCGGCGATGTTGCGGACTTGTGCGGTGAGGTTGCCCGCCATCGAGTTGACGCTGTCGGTGAGGTCCTTCCAGGTGCCGGCGACTCCCGGCACGTTGGCCTGGCCGCCGAGCCGGCCTTCGGTGCCGACCTCGCGGGCGACGCGCGTCACCTCGCCGGCGAACCGGTTGAGCTGATCCACCATCGTGTTCAGCGTTTCCTTGAGCTGCAGGATTTCGCCGCGCACGTCGACGGTGATCTTGCGCGACAGGTCGCCGCCGGCGATCGCGGTCGCCACCTCGGCGATGTTGCGCACCTGGCCGGTCAGGTTGCCGGCCATCGAGTTGACGCTGTCGGTGAGATCCTTCCAGGTGCCGGCGACGCCCGGCACCTGCGCCTGGCCGCCGAGCTTGCCTTCGGTGCCGACCTCGCGGGCGACGCGCGTCACCTCCGAGGCGAAGGCGTTGAGCTGGTCCACCATGGTGTTCAGCGTTTCCTTCAACTGAAGGATTTCGCCCGACACGTTCACGGTGATCTTCTTCGACAGGTCGCCTTGCGCCACCGCGGTCGCGACCTCGGCGATGTTGCGCACCTGGCCGGTCAGGTTCGACGCCATCGAGTTGACGTTGTCGGTCAGGTCCTTCCAGGTGCCGGCCACGCCGCGCACCAGCGCCTGACCGCCGAGCTTGCCTTCGGTGCCGACCTCGCGGGCGACGCGGGTCACTTCGCCGGCGAACGCGTTGAGCTGGTCCACCATGGTGTTGATGGTGTCCTTCAGCTCGAGGATTTCGCCGCGCACGTCCACGGTGATCTTCTTCGACAGGTCGCCGCCGGCGACCGCCGTGGTCACCTCGGCGATGTTGCGCACCTGCGCCGTCAGGTTCGACGCCATCGAGTTGACCGAGACGGTCAGGTCCTTCCAGGTGCCGGCGACGCCGAGCACGTTGGCCTGGCCGCCGAGCCGGCCTTCGGTGCCGACCTCGCGGGCGACGCGCGTCACCTCGCCGGCGAACGCGTTGAGCTGGTCCACCATCGTGTTGACGGTTTCCTTCAATTGAAGGATTTCGCCCGACACGTTCACGGTGATCTTCTTCGACAGGTCGCCGCCGGCGATCGCGGTCGCCACCTCGGCGATGTTGCGGACCTGGGCCGTGAGGTTGCCGGCCATGAAGTTCACGCTGTCGGTCAGGTCCTTCCAGGTGCCGGCGACGCCCGGCACCTGCGCCTGGCCGCCGAGCTTGCCTTCGGTGCCGACCTCGCGCGCGACGCGCGTCACCTCCGAGGCGAAGCCGTTGAGCTGGTCCACCATGGTGTTGATGGTGTCTTTCAGCTCCAGCACCTCGCCGCGCACGTCGACGGTGATCTTGCGCGACAGGTCGCCGCGCGCCACGGCCGTGGTCACCTGGGCGATGTTGCGGACCTGCATGGTCAGGTTGCCGGCCAGGAGGTTGACGTTGTCGGTGAGGTCCTTCCAGGTGCCGGCGACGCCCGGCACGATCGCCTGGCCGCCGAGCTTGCCTTCGGTGCCGACCTCGCGGGCGACGCGTGTGACTTCCGATGCAAACGAACGCAGCTGGTCCACCATCGTGTTGATGGCTTCCTTGAGCTGCAGGATCTCGCCGCGCACGTCGACGGTGATCTTCTTCGACAGGTCGCCGCTCGCCACCGCGATGGTCACGTCGGCGATGTTGCGGACCTGCGCCGTCAGGTTCGACGCCATCGAGTTCACGCTGTCGGTGAGGTCCTTCCACACGCCGGTGACTTCCGGCACCTGCGCCTGGCCGCCGAGCTTGCCTTCGGTGCCGACCTCGCGCGCCACGCGCGTCACTTCGGAGGTGAACACACCAAGCTGCTTGATCATGGTGTTGACGATCGTGGCCGAGCGCAGGAACTCGCCCTGCAGCGGCCGGCCGTCGACATCGAGACTGACCGTCTCCAGCAGGTCGCCCTGGGCGACCGCGGTGATCGCGCGGGTCATCTCGGTGGTGGGCTGGACCAGATCGTCGATCAGCGTGTTGACTGACTGCTCCATCTCGCCCCAGGCCCCGCTCGAGAGCCCGAAGCGTACGCGCTGCTTGGTCTTGCCTTCCTTGCCGACGCGCTGCCCGACGCGCTCGAGCTGCTGCGCCATGCGTTCGTTGGCGGCGGCGATCTCATTCAGGATGTCTGCGATCTTGCCTTCGATGCCGATCCGGCCGCTGGAGATGCGGACCGAGAAGTCGCCGACGCGCATGGCCTGAAGCGCCGGGAGCAATTCGTGGATGTGGAAAGACTCGGAGCCATTGGCGCCATTGGCGGCGGCGGTTGGAGGGTTGCCGGAGCCCTTGTTGCCGGCTTGGGTTTCGGAATTCGACAGCATGACAATCTCCCCTGACCCGCCAAGCGCGCCTTAGGTTTGGTTGAAAATCACGATTGGGAGCTGACGGTCGGCAAAGCCCCGGCCTGCAACGGCGGCCGAGTTCTCCCTGCCGGAGGATGCCATCGTGGCGGATGCAACCTGCGTCATCTGACCCCCGGAACGGGCCGGTCGGATGTTCTTGTTTTGGCAAGACCGGACCGCTGCCCAAGCGGAAAAATGCAAAAGCGGCCGGGTTGGTTCCGGAGGTAGTAAAATAATGTTGCCGCCGGCTGCAGTTTGGTGATGGCAACGCCGGCGCCGTCCCGGAATGGGACAATATTTATACGTTGTTTATAAGTTTCAGGGGCTTACCTCCGGGCTTGGCCGTCGGATGTCGGCACCGCCTCGAACCGCATTCCCCGGACGTCAGGGCGCGAGGGGGGAGCCGGCGGCCTGGGTCAATCCGGATTCCGGCGCCACCAGCTCCCACACCAGACCGGTCGGCGGGTAGCTGATCGTCACCGAGCCGAGCACGGAGCGGGCGATCATGTGTTCGATGATCGAGCTGCCGAAGCCTTTTTTCCTCGGCCGGACGGCGGGCGGGCCGCCGGTCTCGCGCCAGGACAGCAGGAATTCCCGCGAGCCGTTTCGCGCCTCCGCCTTCCACCTGATGTCCACTTTGCCCGCGGGCGAGGACAGCGCGCCGAACTTGAGCGCGTTGGTGGCGAGTTCGTAGATCGCCAAACCCATCGCCTGGGCGACGCGCGGCGTCACCACGCAAGGGTAACCCTCCATGGTCACCCGGCTCGCCTGGTCGTCGATGACCGAAGCCATTTGCCATTGAATGATCTGGCCGATGTCGGCCCCGCGCCAGTCATGCTCGATCATCAGATCCTGATTGATCGACAGGGCATGCAGCCGCCGGCTGATCCGGTCGACGAATTCCTTCGGCGATGTGCTTCGGGCGGTCTGGCGCACGATGGCGTCGGCCACGGCGAGGAGGTTTTTCGAGCGATGGTTCAGCTCCCGCAGAAGCAGGGTTTGCGTCTCCTGCGCCATTTTCCGCTCGGTGATGTCGCGCGCGATCTTCGAGACGCCGACAATGATGTTGTCCTGGTTGCGGATGGGTGACTCGGTGAGCGAGACATGAATCAGCCGGCCGTCTTTGCACAGGCGCTGCGTGTCGTGCTGCTTGATGCTCTCACCGCGGCGAAGCTGATCGAGAATGAAATCCTCCTCGCTGCGCCGATCTGGCGGGATCAGCTTCAGGACCGGTTGTCCGATGATTTCGTGCGCCGCATAGCCGAATATCCGCTCGGCGCCGAGATTCCACGACGTGACGATGCCATTGAGATCTTCGCTGATGATCGCGTCGTCGGACGATTCAACAATGGCCGCCAGCCAGGCCGTGGGATCGAGTCCTGATTTGTCAGTGACGACCATGGCTTGGATTGGCCCTGCGAAATGAAAACGAAGCCCAAATTATGGGCTTCGCGGTGGCAAAGAACAACGTCGTCTGCGTTGCGTCGCGGCTCGCGAAGCTTGCAGCGGCTGGCATCGCGGTTTCGGACGTTCGCAAAAGTGCTTGCGGAAAGCTCGTGCGAACTTCGGGGCCGGGACACTAGTCCTTGCGGCCGCCGCTGGCCGCCGCCGGCATGTCGGGTTCCGGTGCGATCTCGGGAACGTTCTCGATGCCGAGAATTTCCGCGAGCCGCAGCCTTGCGCGATTGACGCGGCTCTTGATCGTGCCGATCGCGCAATCGCAGATTTTCGCCGCCTCTTCGTACGAGAAGCCCGACGCGCCGACGAGGATCAACGCTTCCCGCTGGTCGGGCGACAATTTCATCAGCGCCTGACGCAGCTCGCCGAACTGGATGTGCGCGGTCTGCTCTTCCGGTGTCGTCAGGCGTTCCGCATATCCGCCGTCCGCGTCCTCGACCTCGCGCCGGCGCTTGCGGTACTCGGTGCGGAAATGATTGCGCAGGATCGTGAACAGCCAGGCGGACATGTTCGTGCCCGGCTCGAACGAGTCCAGGTGCGACCAGGCGCGCATCAAGGTTTCCTGGACCAGATCGTTCGCACGATCGACGTCGCCGCAGAGCGAGATCGCAAACGCACGCAGGCTTGGCACGGCGGCCAGCATGGCTCCGCGAACATCGTGTCGAGCGTCGTTTCGATCGCCCATGTGCTCGTCCCTATTTTTGATCTTGCTTGTCGAGACGCTGGATGAGCTCGGCAAACCGGTCGGGGACGCCTTCATTGACGGTGTCCGAGTACATGGCGCGGAGCTGCTGACCGATCTTGTGTTGGATCTCTGCACCGAGCCGGCCTTTCTTTTGCTTGCTTTTTTCAGCCTTCATTGAGGTGTCCGGGGGCTGTCTTGGTCTTTCATTCATCTTGCTCTTCCCCCAAATGCCCAACGGGGCCGATTGCAACGGGAACGCCGCTTCCCTGGCGCGATAACATTCGAGACAACATATGGTTCCATTATGGAACTTCCCTTGCGCCTGGGCGTTTTACAGTCTCCGCGGCGAGGGGCGGCAATATACGCGGGGTGCCAGACAAAGGCTGACAGAGGGATAAATATGCTGACATCTCAAGCGGTTAGAGATCATCTTCCGGTCGTTCGGCGATATGCGCGGGCTTTGACGGGCAGCCAAGCGTCCGGGGATAGCTATGTCACCGCCGCCCTCGAAGCCCTGACCGCGGACCCCGGCCTTATTGGGGACCAAACGTCCGTTCGAGTGGGAATGTTCCGGGTGTTCTCGAAAATCTGGAATTCCGTTCCGGTGAATGCGGGCCGGGAGCCGGTCAATCCCAACCCCGCCGATCGGCGGTTGAGCCAGATCGGCGCCATGCCGCGGCAGGCCTTCCTGCTGGTGTCGCTCGAGGGGTTTTCCGAGGAGGACGCGGCAAAAATTCTCGACGTCAGCGTGGGCGAGCTTCGCGCCCTGATCGACGAGTGCGGCAAGGAGATCGCAAGCCAGATCGCGACCAACATCCTGATCATCGAGGATGAAGCGTTGATCGCGATGGATTTGCAGTCGCTGGTCGAGAATCTCGGTCACGAGGTGCAGGGCATCGCCTCGACGCGCGCCGAGGCGGTGGCGCTTGCGAAGAACAAGAACATCGGCCTGATCCTCGCCGATATACAGCTGGCGGACGGCAGCTCCGGCGTCGACGCGGTCAACGACCTGCTCGCCACCTTCGAGGTGCCGGTGATTTTCATCACCGCCTATCCGGAGCGTTTCCTGACCGGCCTTCGCCCGGAGCCGGCGTTCCTGATCACCAAGCCCTATCAGCCGGCGATGGTGTCGGCGGTGATCAGCCAGGCGCTGTTCTTCGAGCGCAACGCGCACAAAAGCCAAAGCCGCGCGGTCGGTTGACCACGCGGCTTTCGTTCGTCCCGAGCGCCGGATCTAGTTGAAGGTTTTCATCCAGGTGTCGACCTGCCGTTCGGCCTCGTCCTTGGCGAGGCCGTAGCGCTTCTGGATGCGGCCCAGCAGCTCGGTCCTGTTGCCCTCGATGACGTCGATGTCATCGTTGGTGAGCTTGCCCCATTGCTGCTGAACCTTGCCCTTGAACTGTTTCCAGTCGCCTTCAATCCGATCCCAATTCACGATGCTCTCCCGTTGTTGGATGGTATGTGTCGGCAACGCGTGCGTTGCACCCTTGTTCCGGAGCGCGATGCGGGCAGAAAAGCGTCTCGGCTCGGGCATAAAAACGTCGAGGCGCCATCAGCAATGACTGATGACGCCTCGATACGGCCGGCCACGAGGGGGGAGGGGGCGTAGCCGGTTGCCTGAAAAACCAGGGAGCGGTGGGGTTGTTCCAAAAAAAATCGGAGTAATATGTTGCGGAACCGGATGCCGATCGCCTCGTTTTAGGCGGGCCGGCGTTGCGGAACTGCTGGCGCAGGGCCGCGAGGTTGCCACAAAGGCATCTGAATTTGCGGCGGAGCAGCCGCAGAGATCGGTTCGTAGGACCGGTGCGGCTGTGGTGCGAAACAGGGGGAGGTCAGATCCATGAGAACAGCCATCCTGGTGACGCGGTCGCTTTCGCCGTGATCGCAATCGTTCGCATTTGACGCAATCTCCAACAGGGTCCGGCGGCATGCAGGACATCAACCGTTGCGCGCTTGTGGTCGAGGACGAGCTGCTCGTCGCGATGGTCGCGTCCGATGCGCTCACCGAGCTCGGCTTTCGCGCCATCGAAGCGCCGTCGGCGGCCAAGGCCCTGGAATTGGCCGAGGAGAACAAATCCGAGATCGTGCTGGCGCTGGTCGATCTGGGGTTGCCGGACAGCCCCGGGGAGGAGCTGGTCTCCAAGCTCCGCGCGCGCTATCCGCTGCTGCCGATCATCGTCGCGTCCGGCCGCGGCACCGGCGACATCGATGCCGGCCTGCGCTCGCTGCAGAACATGATCATCCTGCCCAAGCCGTACGATTTCGAGGAATTGCGGCGGGCGGTCGAGAACCTGGAGCGGCAATCGCCGCCCAAATAGTCTGCTCAGACAATCTGCTCGCGTGAGCCGCTTGGAGTGAAAGGCGTCGCGGGCCAGCCGCTGCCGGCCGCGCGGAACCGGCCGCAACCAATTTTCGTCTCGGCGGTTATCCGTCCGGCCGGTCTTTCGGCCGGCGTAGACAGCACGCGCGATGATCGCCAACCAGATCAGCGATATGAAACGCGGCCTCAAATCGACGGTCGCGATGGCGGGATGGGGATTGCTGGCGGCGATTGCCATCGGCATCGCCGTGCTGTGGTTTGCCGTTGCCCTGTTTATTTTCCTGGCGGACCGTTACGACGCGCTCACCGCAAGCCTTGCGGTCGGCGGCTGCTTCGTGCTGCTGGCGGTGATCGCGGCGCTTGCGGCGTTCACCATCCACCGCCAGCGGGAGCGGGAGCGCATCGCCGCCGCGAAGGCCGCGGCGAACGTCAACGCCACGGCGTGGCTTGAGCCTGCGCTCATTGCCGCCGGCCTCGACATTGCCAGGATGATCGGCGGGCGGCGCGCGGTGTCGCTGGCCGCCGGCGCGGCCGCGGTTGTCTGGCTGTTGAACAAGGCCAACAGCGAAAGCGCCGGCCGCCGGCGGACCACGACCCGCTATCCGTCCTGAGGACGGCCTGCCGCCACGGCAGCAACCATTAGGCCGCTCAGGCGTTTAAGTGCCAACAAGTCGCTCACCAATCATTCGGTAATCGGGAGTAGTCACCTATGGCGCGCTCAGCCACCAACGGTACGTCGCTCAATGTGAAGAACCTGAAGAAGGACCTGCAGAGCCTGCGCGAGGAGATGCTCGAGCTTTCGAAGCAGGTCGAAGGCCTTGCCAGCAACGCCGGCGGCGAAATGCTCGACGACGTCAAGGCCAACCTCGCCCGCTTCGGCGAGACGGTCGATGACCTGATCGCCAATGCCGGCGCCCGCGGCCGCGAGGCCGTGGAGACGGTCGGCGAGATGGGCGGCAACGTCGTCGAGAATGTCGAAGACGCCATTCGCGAGCATCCGCTTTCGGCGCTGGCCATCGCGGTGGGCCTGGGCTTCGTGCTGTCGTCGACGATGCGGCGTTAAGCATTTTCCGGCGAAAGCCTGCCCCGGACTTGATCCGGGGTGTGCAGTGGTTCGCCGTAGAAAATGCGACCAAGCTAAGCGCGATCGCGCGCCGCCGCGCGCGCTCAGGCGGACCGGCGCCCGCCCCGCCGGCTCGCCAGCGCGTCGCCGGCTTGCTCGGCACGAGCACACAACTCCTTGTGCAGTTGCTCCAGGTCTTCCTCCGGCAGATCCTCGATCGTAGCGATTCTGTTTTCGGCGTCCTTCATGGCGATGATCAGTTCGGTGAGCTTGAGCTGCACCGCCAGTGCGTCGCGGTTCTGCGTGTTCTGAATCAGGAACACCATCAGGAACGTGACGATGGTCGTGCCGGTGTTGATGACGAGCTGCCAGGTGTCGCTGTAGCCGAAGATCGGACCGGTGATCGCCCATATGACGATCGTCAGCGTCGCCAGAAGAAATGCCGCCGGCGTTCCTGCCGCGTGCGCCACCACATGCGCGAATTTCGAGAAGTGTGCGCTGAAGGCGTGATGGCGCTTCGGGCTTTCGGACGATTTTCCGCTTCGTTCCGAGCGTGACGCGGTGACAGACTGATCCATGGCCGTCTGCGATTTGCAGGGGAGGTCTGTCACTCAACCTCGTGCGGCGGCCCCGAGTTCCTCGCCGCCATCGGCAGGAACTTTCTCGCCCCGAACGGCTTGGAATTGCAGCAGCGCGATTGAGCATCAACCGCGCACGACCCTTGTCTGAACCATCGGAGCTTTGCGGCATGACGGCCGATGTCTCGAGTCGTCCGTCGGTCTTGCGGCGTTCCGGCACCGCGGCGGAAAAGCCCGGGCCGGAGCCGAAGTCCGATACCCTGCCCGATGTCTCATGGGACTGGTGGCGCGCGGCGCCACGTATCGCCGTCGTCGGCATCTTCATGCTGCTGCTCGGCGCGTTTCTGTTTTTCGCGCGCAGCCTGATCGCGCCGATCGTCGCGGCCGCCGTCATCAGCATCATGTTCGGGCCGCTCGCCGCCCGCGCGGCGCGCTACCGCATGCCGCCGGCGCTGTTTGCGCTGGGCTGCGTCGGGCTGGTCATCCTGCTCGCCAACATCGGCATGATCCTGCTCGGCGGCGTGCTGGCCGACTGGGCGGCGCGGGCGCCCGAGTTGGTCGAGACGCTGCGGGCCAAGGCCGGATTCCTCGAACGGCCGCTCGCCACCTGGCGCGAGCTGCAGCTGTCGCTCGCGGCGGTGCTGGGGACATCGGTCGAGCCGATCAAGTTCGAGCTGCCGGCGAGCAACATCCTCACCCAGGCGGTCAACTTCCTGACGCCGGCCGTGGGCGAGCTCGTGGTGTTCTTCGGCAGCCTGTTCTTCTTCCTGCTGTCGCGCAACAGCCAGCGCCGACACCTCGTCCTGATGTTCAGGAGTCAGGATGCGCGGCTGCGCGCGCTGCGCGTTCTGAATACGCTGGAAGCGAGCCTCACCCGTTATCTGGCGGTCGTCAGCCTGATCAACATCGTGGTGGGCGCGGTTGCCGCCGGCATCGCCTATGCCTTCGGCCTGCCGAGCCCGGCGCTCTGGGGCATCGCCGCCTTCATGCTCAATTACATTCCTTATGTGGGGCCGGCGGTTGTCGCGCTCATTCTGCTGGTGCTCGGTCTGATCGCGCTGCCCACGGTGCCGGCGGCGCTGCTTGCGCCGGCGCTGTTCGTCGCGTTCGCCACCATCGAAGGCCATTTCGTCACGCCGGCCCTGGTCGGCCGGCAATTGACCGTGAGCCCGCTGGCGCTGTTCCTGTCGCTGGCGTTCTGGACCTGGCTGTGGGGGCCGCTCGGGACGTTTCTCGCCACGCCCATTCTGATCGCCGCGGTGGTCGTGCGGGAGCACACCATGCCGTCGGACGAGGTCGTCTTGCCCGACTAGCGCGTGGTCCCGAAAGAGCCTGCCCCGGACCTGATCCGGGGGTGTGAAGCGGTTTCGAAAAAGATCATGCTCAAACAGGAAGCTTGACCGGAAGAAGAATTGCCGCGAGCGCGCCGATGAAGCTCTTTGAATGCCAGAAGTGCAATCAGCTTCTCTACTTCGAGAACACCAGCTGCGGGAATTGCGGCTCGCGGCTCGGCTATCTGCAGGCGCGCGAGACGCTGTCGGTGGTGGGACCGGACGGCCCGCACTGGCGCGCCGCGGCCGATCCGACCAGACGCTATCGCTTCTGCGCCAACGCCGGGCATGGCGCGTGCAACTGGCTGGTCGATGACGAGCAGCCCGGTCCCTATTGCGCGGCGTGCCGGCACAACCAGACCGTCCCCGATCTCTCGGTGCCGGAGAACGTCCTGCGCTGGCGCAAGATCGAGTTTGCCAAGCATCGCCTGATGTATTCGCTGCTCAAGCTGAAGCTGCCGCTCGCCACCCGCGCCGAGGATCCGGACGGCCTCGCGTTCGAGTTTCTCGTTCCCGGCGCGGCCGCGCCCGACGGCTCGGTGACCCCGGTCATGACCGGGCACGCCAACGGCGTGATCACCATCAACATCAACGAGGCCGATGACGCCGAGCGCGAGCGGATGCGCAACGAGATGGGCGAGGCCTATCGCACCCTGCTCGGTCATTTCCGGCACGAGATCGGCCACTACTATTGGGACCGGCTGATCGCCGAGGGCGGCCGCATCGAGCCGTTCCGCGCGACGTTCGGCGACGAGCGGCGCGACTATACGCAGGCGCTGCAGCAGCACTACGCCGGCGGCCCGCCCGCCGACTGGCAGAGCCATTTCGTGTCCGCCTACGCTTCGTCTCACCCCTGGGAGGACTTCGCCGAAACCTGGGCGCACTACTTTCACATGGTCGACACGGTGGAGTCGGCGCGCGCCTTCGGCCTGAGCGTGCGTCCGCGGCTCGCCGCGGCGGCCGAGCTTGCCACCGTCATCAACTTCGATCCGCACAATGCCAGAGTCGAGCCGATCATCGATGCCTGGACCGGCCTCTCGATCGCGGTCAACGAGATCAACCGCAGCATGGGGCTGCCGGACCTCTATCCGTTCGTCCTGACGCCGGCGGTCGTGGATAAGCTCACGTTCATTCATGAGTGCATCCACGGCGCCGCTCCGGCGGAGGCCGCCGACAGAGCCAATAGCGCCGCGCCATAGCGGCGCGAGGGGGTTATCGCCGGCCGATTTTTGCTAAGCTGCCCGCACGACGCGGGAGTGATTGCCATGCATGAAGCCATCAACCACGCCAAGCTCGCGATGCTGTTCCGGCGCGAGTTCCAGCTCTGCAACGTGCGCAACGGCGAGACCATCGTGCTGCTCAGCGATCTCGGCGCGCGCCGCGACTACGTGTCCGCGGCCTTTGCCGCAGCCGAAGACCTCGGCGCCGACGCCTACGAGATGTGCGTCAACGCCATGCCGTCCTGGACCAAGGTCGGCGTCGAGACCGTCGGCCGCTGCAAGGGCACGCTCGATGCCATCAAGGCCGCCGACATGCTGGTCTGCCTGCACATTCCGCTGTTCACCCGCTGGCTCAAGGAGGCGCGCGACGCAGGCTGCCGCGTGCTGATGGTGATCGACGGGCCGGACGAGCTCGAGGAGCTGATGGCGCCGCCCGGCCTGAAGGAGGCCGTGGTCCACGCCGACGGGCGGCTGAAGCGCGCCAGAACCATGCGCATCACCCGCCCCGGCGGCACCGACCTCACCGTCAACCTCGGCGAATACCCGACCATGAGCCAGTACGGCTACTCGGAAGCGGCCGGCCGCTTCGACCACTGGGGCGCCGGCCACGTCCACACCTTCCCGAACGAAGGCTCGGCCAACGGCACCGTGGTGTTCAATCCGGGCGACATCATCGTGCTGCCCTATTGCCGCTACGTGCAGGACGACGTCCGGCTCGAGATCCGCGACGGCTTCATCCGCAGGATCGACGGCGGCCTCGACGCCAAGCTGATGAGCGACTGGCTCGACGGCAACAAGGCCCATGCCGACGACATGGACGGCCACGCCATCTCGCATCTCGGCTGGGGCCTCAACCCGCAAGCGCGCTGGGACGCGATCGCGCTCAACGGCGCCGATCCCAAGCGGCATCACGCTGGCGCGCGCTGCTTTGCCGGCAACTTCCTGTTCTCGACCGGCCCGAACTCGCAGGGCGGCGGCAAGCGCACCACCAAGGGCCACTACGACGTGCCGATGCGCGACTGCACCGTAACGCTCGACAACGACGTGATCATCGAGCGCGGCAAGCTCACCGACGACAAGATGCGCGTCCTGCGCGTCGCGCGATAGCTGGCGAGGTCACAGGCAGGGCGATTGTCGCATGCGGTGCAATTCGGGCGGTCTTCTCCCTCCCCCTGAAAGGGGGAGGGTCGGGGTGGGGGTTTCTTTGCGCGCAGGATTTACCGTCACCCGGCTTCCCTTGTGCGGGCAGACAGAGCCGCAGCGAGCGGCGTGAAGCGAGGGTTGTTGTTTGCGTGAGAATGGACCCCCACCCCAACCCTCCCCCTTTCAGGGGGAGGGAGCGCACCACCCGAGCGGCATCACCACGCCGGCCGCGAGTGCGCGCGGAGTTTCCAAAACCTTCGGCGCGACCCGGGCGCTGGACGGCGTCGACTTCGCGGTGCTGCCCGGCGAAATCCACGCCCTGGTCGGCGAGAACGGCGCCGGCAAGTCGACGTTGGTGCGCATCCTCAGTGGCGTGCATCGCCCCGATCACGGCGAGATTGCCGTCGGTCGGAATCCCTGCCGCTTCACAAGCCCGCACGACGCCATCGTCGCCGGCATCGTCACCATTCCGCAGGAGCTGCGGCTCGTTCCGGCGCTGTCGATTGCCGAGAACCTGACGCTCGACGATCCGCCGGCGCGGCGACTCTTGGGCCCCTTGGGCCTCTCCGTCATCGACCGCAGCGCCATGCGCGCGCAGGCACAGGCGGCGCTGGCGCATCTCGATTTCGCCCCGGACCCCGACGCCCGCGTCGACCGGCTGTCGTTCGCCGAACGTCAACTCGTCGCCATCGCCAAGGCGGTGCGGCGGCGCTGCCGGCTGCTCATTCTCGACGAGCCGACCGCAGCGCTCGAAACGCGCGAGATCGAGCGGCTGTTCGCGGTGCTCGGGCGCATGAAGGCGCAGGGCGTCGCCATCGTCTATGTCTCGCACCGGCTCGACGAGGTCGTGGCGCTCGCCGACCGCTGCACCGTGCTGCGCGACGGCCGCGTCGCCGCGCAGCGCGAGCGCGGCGCGTTTGCCGTGGCCGACCTGGTTCAGGCCATGACCGGGCGCGCCGAGACCGGCATCTCGGCCGAGACCCTCGTTCCGGGCGATATCGCGCTGGAGGATTTGGGCCAGCGCCCGGATGCGATCCGTGTCCGCACGAAAGAGGTGCTGGGGCTCGCCGGTCTTCTCGGCAGCGGCGCCGACCGCGTGCTGCGCCGGCTGTTCGGCCTCGATGCCGCGGCCGGCGAGGTGCGCACCCAAGCCGGAGCGGTGCGGCTCGCCCGTCCGACCGACGCGATCCGCGCCGGCATCGGCATGGTGCCGGGCGAGCGCAGGCTCGGCCTGATCATGAATCTGTCGGTGCGCGACAACATCCTGCTGCCCAATCTCGATCGGCTCACCCGCGGCGGCGGCATCGACCGCGCCGCCGGCGCGCGACTCGTCGCCGCGCTGATGCAGCTTCTCGACATCCGCCCGCGCGATCCTTCGTTGCGCGCGGGCGCGCTGTCCGGCGGCAACCAGCAGAAGGTCATCCTCGCCAAATGGCTCGCGCGCAACGTCGGCGTCCTGCTGCTCGATGAGCCCACCCAGGGCGTGGACGTCGCCGCCAAGGCGCAGATCCACGCGCTCATTCGCGACTTCGCAAAACGCGACGGCGCGGTGCTGGTCAGCTCCAGCGATCTCGCCGAGCTCACCCGGATCTGCGACAGCATCTGCACCCTGCACCGCGGCCGCATGACCGCGCGGCTCGATCGCGCCGCGGGCTACGACGAAGCGCGGCTGCACGCCGCGATCGGCGGCTGACCATGCCCAAGAAATTCAATGAGCAATTCAATCTCGCCGGCCAGATCCCGCTCATCACCCTGGTGGCGCTCTGCGTCGTCACCGCGCTGCTCACCCCGCGCTTTCTCTCGCCGCTCAACCTCACCAACATCCTGGTGCAGTCCTCGATCATGGCGGTGATCGCCATCGGCATGACCTTCGTCATCATCGGCGGCGGCTTCGACCTTTCGGTCGGCTCGACCGTGGCGCTCTCCGGCTGCATCGCCGCCATGGTGATGGTGAAGTTCGGCATCGCCGCGGGCGTACTGGCAGGGATCGCAACAGGCGCGGCCGTCGGCCTCGCCAACGGCCTGATCATCGCGCGACTCGGCGTCAACCCGTTCATCACCACGCTCGGCACCATGGTGCTGGTGCGCGGCCTCGTCTTCCTCGTCACCGGCGGGGCGCCGGTCGGCGACGACGGCATGCCGGCGGCCTTCATCGCCTTCGGCTCCGAGCGCTTCCTCGGCATTCACTATCTCGTCTGGGTGCCGGCGGTTCTGCTGGTGGTCCTGTCGTGGGTCATGCACGCCACGCCCTACGGCCGCCGCATCTACGCCACCGGCGGCAACCGCGAGGCCGCCTATCTCTCCGGCGTCGGCGTCGAGCGCATCATTGCCTCGACCTATGTCTGGTGCGGGGCGCTCGCCGGCGTCGCCGGGGTGATGCTCGCCGCCCGCCTGCAGTCCGGCCAGCCGACCGCCGGCGAGTTCTACGAGCTCACCGCCATTGCCGCCGTGGTGCTGGGCGGTGCTGCGCTGCACGGCGGCGAAGGCACGCTTTATAAGAGCATCATCGGCGTGTTCATCATGATCGTGCTGGGCAACAGCCTCAATCTCCTGAACGTCGATTCCTACTGGCAGCGGGTCGCGATCGGCGCCGTCATCATTGCCGCCGCCGCCGCAGATCGGCTACGCTCGCGGAGGTAGCAGGAGCATGTTCGTTTCAGATTGAGTCGTCAGCGATACGGGCGGTGCCATCCCTCCCCGACGAAAGGGCGTTTACGCCCGTCTTCGACGGGCTATGGGGAGGGTCCGCGCGAAGCGCGGGGGTGGGGAGAGGCCAGCGAGAAGCGGAGACCTCTCCCCACCCGGCTCGCTTCGCTCGCCACCCTCCCCTCGCGGGGAGGGATGGCACCGAGCGCGTCGCGAGAGCTGGTGGGATATAAAGGGGAGACAGTCATGCTGACGTTTCGTCGTGCATTCCTTGCGGCGGTGTTTGCGCTTCCGGCGGCACTGATCTCCGCCCCCGCACCCGCCCAGCAGAAAATCACCATCGGCGTCTCGCTCGCCCAGGACGACAACCCGTTCTACATCGCCATGCTGCGCGGCATCCGCGCCCGTGCGCAGGAGCTCGGCTGGGAGGTCGCGACCGTCTCCGCCAACGAGGACAAGGTCAAGCAGATCAACGGCGTGCAGGATCTCGTCGCGCGCGGCGTCAAGGGCGTGCTGATTTCCCCCATCGATGCGGTGGGCGTCAACGCCGCCTACGACGCCGCCAAGGCCGGCAACGTCCCGATCGTCTCGGTCGCGCGCGGCTCGACCTCGCCGAACCAGACCCTGCACGTGGCGATGGACGAGAAGCAGATCGGCCGCGACATCGCCGAATGGACCGCGAAGCAGATCGGCGGCGAGGGCAAGGTCGCACTGCTGATGGGGCCTTCCGGCGCGCCGACGTTCCGCAATCTCGGCGACGGCTACGCCGAGGTGATGGCCAAGCATCCGAAGATCCAGATCGTCGTCAAGCACGACGGCCCGCTCACCCGCGAGCGCGGCGTCAAGCAGGCCGAGGACGCGCTGGTCGCGCATCCGGATCTCAAGGCGATCTACACCGCCAACGATGACGTCGCGCTCGGCGCCATGCAGGCGGTGCTGGCCGCGAACAAGCAGACCCTCGTCACCGGCATGAACGGCGTGCCGCCGGCGCTGCGCGCGGTCAAGGACGGCAAGCTCGCCATGACCGTCGAGCTCAACCCGGTGCTGTGGGGCCGCCTCGGCGTCGACGTGCTGGCGCGGTATCTCAAGGGCGACAAGGTCGAGCCGCGCGTGTTCATCAAGCACGTGATCATCGACAAGACCAACATCGACGAGAAGCTGCCAAGGACGTGAGCGGTCCCTTGCATAGGGATGACAATGCCGGAGCGTAGGGTGGGCAAAGGCGCCACCAGCGCGTTCACGCGCGTCTTCGACGCGCTATGGCGCCGTGCCCACGTATTCTTGCTCGGCGCGAAGACGTGGGCACGCCGCTTGCGCGGCTTTGCCCACCCTACGATCTAGGTGGATTCCGACATGGCCGACGCGGCCGCACCGAAAAAACAAACCTCCGACTTCGTCGCGGCGCTCGAAGCCGCGAACCTGCATCCGTTGTGGGACCGATTCCGCACGCTCACCCCGGTGAAGCCCGCAGCCGTTGACCCGCCGCTGATCTGGCGCTGGCGCGACATCGAGCCGTTCACCGCGCGCGCCGTCTCCGAGGTGCCGATCGACGACGTCGAGCGCCGCGCGTTGATCCTGGTCAATCCGGCCTTCGCCGGCGAAACCGTCACCACCTCGAACCTGATCGCCGCCTTCACCGTGCTCGATCCCGGCGACCGCGCCCGGCCGCACCGCCACACCTTCGCGGCGATCCGCTTTGCCACCCAGGCCGAGGGCGCGGCCACCATCGTCAACGGCCGCCGCTGCGACATGAAGAACGGCGACCTGATCCTGACCCCGCCGATGTGCTGGCACGGCCACATCAACGAGAGCGACCGCCGCATCATCTGGTTCGACGCCGCCAACATCCCGCTGATCCGCCAGCTCGACGCCAACTTCTTCGAGCCCGGCGATCCCAAGGCCAACCAGTTCTGGCAGGTCGACTCAGGCGACGAGAAGCTCTGGGCCGAGGCCGGCATGGCCGGCTCCGACGTGACGCACGCGCCCGCGCATTCGCCGAAGTACCATTACTCGGGCGCGGCGATGCGGCGGCTGCTCGCCGAGCTTCCCTTGGGCCCCGACGGCGCGCACACCATGCGCTATACCAACCCCGCCACCGGCGGCCCGGTGATGCCCGCGCTCGACTGCACCGCCGTGCGCCTGCCTCGCAATCAGGCCACCCGGCCGAAGCGCACCACCTGCAACATGATCTGCCTGGTCGTGTCCGGCTCCGGCCGCTCCACCGTCGGCGAGCACAGCTTCGACTGGTCGCAGCACGACGTGTTCTCGATCCCGCACTGGAGCTTCGCCAGCCACACCGCGAAAGACGGCGACGCGAGTCTCTTCATCGTCTCCGACCGCTCGGCGTTCGAGCGCCTCGATCTCTTGCGCGAGGAGTTGCAATAAGCTTTCGCCCTGCGGGCGGTCTCATCCCTCCCCGCGAGGGGAGGGTCCGCGCGAAGCGCGGGGGGTGGGGAGAGGCCAGCGATAAGCGCAAGCTTCTCCCCACCCGGCGGCTTCGCCGCCACCCTCCCCTCGCGGGGAGGGATGAGACCGCCCGTGGTGTCGGTTTAGGAACGGTCAAACGGTACGATAGGCGATTGCGAATTCAGTGAACGCAAACGTGAGCGCGAAGACAAACCCCCACGAAGGCATCGGCGCGTCGGTCCTTCGCGTCGAAGATCCCAAATTCCTCCGCGGCCAGGGCTGCTACGTCTCCGACATCAGCCTGCCCGGCGAGCTGCACTGCGTGCTGCTGCGCTCGCCCCACGCCCACGCCCGCATCCGCCGCATCGACACCACCGCGGCAACGGCCTTGCCCGGCGTCGTTGCAATCCTCACCGGCGCCGACATGGCCGCCGACAACGTCGGCCCCATGGCGCCGCTCTGGGCCATCGCCACCTCCGACGGCAAACCGATGGCGGAGCCGCCGCGCTGGGCGCTGGCGCGCGACACCGTGCGCCACGTCGGCGAGGCGGTCGCGGCGGTGATCGCGGAGACGCACGCGCGGGCGCAGGCTGCCGCCGATCTGGTCGACGTGACATATGAGCCGCTGCCGGCGGTGATCGACGGCCGCAGCGCGATCGAGAACAACGCGCCGCAGCTCCACGACGGCGCGCCCGGCAATGTCTGCTTCCGCTTCGCCCGCGGCGACACCGCCGCTGTGCAGAAGGCGTTCGAAGCCGCCGCGCATGTCGTCAAGCTCGACCTCGCCAATAACCGCCTGATCGGCGCGGCGATCGAGCCGCGCGCGGTGCTGGCCGACGGCAGCGCCGGCAAGCTCACGCTCTATTGCTCGACCCAGGTGCCGCATCACATCCGCCGCGCCGTCACCGACCAGCTGAGTTTGCCCCAAACGGCAATAAGACTCGTCGCCCCCGACGTCGGCGGCGGCTTCGGCTACAAGGGCAAGCACTATCCGGAGGAGACCATCGTCGCCTGGGCCGCGCGCCGCCTGCGCCGTCCGGTGCGCTGGGTGGCCTCACGCAGCGAGTGCTTCGTCGCCGACTATCAGGGCCGCGGCCACCAGACCCGCGCCGAGCTCGGCATCGACAACGACGGCCGTTTCCTCGCCCTCAAGGTCGACACCGTCGCCAACATCGGCGCTTACGTGTCGACCTTCGGCGCCGGCATCCCGAGCGCGATTTACAGCGCGCTCCTTGCCGGCGTGTACCGGACGCCGGCGATCGCCGTGCAGTCGACCGGCGTGTTCACCAACACCGTGCCGACCGACGCCTACCGCGGCGCCGGCCGGCCCGAGGCCTGCTTCGTGCTGGAGCGGCTCGCCGACGAAGCCGCGCGGCTGCTCCGCATCGACCGCGCCGAGATCCGCCGGCGCAATCTCGTGCCGGTCGAGGCCATGCCCTACAAGACGCCGATCGGCCCGACCTACGACTGCGGCAATTTCCCGAAGGTGCTGTCGCGGCTTACCGAGATCGCCGATTACAAGAACTTCGCCGCGCGCCAGGCGGCCGCTGCGAAAGCCGGAAAGCGCCGCGGTTTCGGCTTCGCCTGCTACGTGGAGTCGTCCGGCGTCGCCCCGTCGCGCTTTGCCGCGGCGCTGGGCGCCCGCGTCGGCTTCTTCGAGGCCGCGCAGATCCGCGTGCAGGCCGACGGCAGCGTGCAGGCGCTGCTCGGCACCCACAACCACGGCCAGGGCCACGCCACCACCTTCGCCCAGATCATCGCCTCGCGCCTCGGCGTGCCGATGGCGAACATCGAGATCATCGAGGGCGACACCGACCAGGTGCCGTACGGCTCCGGCACCTTCGGCTCACGCTCGATCGCGGTCGGCGGCTCGGCGCTCGACCGCGCGGCGGCAAAGATCATCGACAAGGGCAAGACGATCGCCGCGCATCTGCTCGAGGCCTCGGCCGGCGACATCGCCTTCGAAGGCGGCACCTTCGCCGTCGCCGGCACCGACCGCCGCGTCACGCTGCGCGAGGTGGCGCGCGTCGCCCACCATCCGACCAGCTATCCGGCCGGCATCGAGCTCGGCCTGCAGGACAGCGCGGTCTACGACCCGCCGAGCTTTGCCTGGAGCAACGGCGCCCACGCCTGCGAGGTCGAGGTCGATTGCGACACCGGCGCGGTCGCCATCGTCGGCTACTGGGGCGTCGACGACGTCGGCACCGTGATCAATCCGATGATCGTCGAGGGCCAGATCCACGGCGGCATCGCCCAAGGCCTCGGCCAGGCGATCCACGAGCAATGCGTCTACGATCCGGCGAGCGGCCAGCTCCTCTCCGGCTCGTTCATGGACTACGCGGTGCCGCGCGCCGCGAGTATTCCGCCGATCGTCTCCGAGCTCGACGAGAGTGAGCCCTGCACCCACAACCCGCTCGGCGCCAAGGGCTGCGGCGAAGCCGGATCGATCGGCGCCCCCGCCGCGATCACCGGCGCGGTCCTCGACGCGCTCCGCCCGCTCGGCGTCACCGATCTCGAAATGCCGCTGACGCCCGAGCGCGTGTGGCGGGCGATACAGGCGGCGCAGCGCTAACGCGCGATCACTCGCGACTGAACCGCCACGGGCGGTCTCATCCCTCCCCGCGAGGGGAGGGTGGACGCGAGCGATAGCGAGCGGCCGGGTGGGGAGATGCCGGCGATGATCGCAACCATCTCCCCACCCGGCTCGCTGCGCTCGCCACCCTCCCCTCGCGGGGAGGGACGGCGCTGCCGATGCCGCAAACGATTCAATCAAGGAGAATCCGTGCTCTGGCGACGCACCAGCATCCCAGCCCTGCGACCCCAGGGCATGCTCCTTGCTTTCTTCATCGGCCTCGCCGGGATAGCATCCACCGCCTCACGGAGCCCCTCATGCCGCCGCGCTCTCGAACCGCCGCCTTTCTCGCCGCCGCATTCCTCGCCACGCTCGCCGCGCTGCCCGCCGCCGCGCAGGACGCCTGGCCGACACGGCCGATCACCATGGTGGTTCCCTTCGCCGCAGGAAGCTCGTCCGACGTGGCCGGCCGCGTGCTCGCCGCGCGCATGTCCGAGGTGCTCGGCCAGCAGGTCATCATCGAGAACATCGGCGGCGGCGGCGGCATGACCGGCACCGCGCGCGTCGCCAAGGCCGCGCCCGACGGCTACCAGTTCGTGTTCGCCAGCGTCGACTCGATGGCGATCGTGCCGACCATGCACAAGCGGCCGCTCTACGACAGCGTCAAGGATTTCGCCGCCGCGGGCCTCGTGGTCGAGCAGCCGATCGTGCTGGTCACGCGCAAGGATCTGCCGGTGACCTCGCTGCAGGACTTCGTCGCCCACACCAAGGCCAACCACAAGCAGATGCAGTTCGGCTCCTCCGGCGTCGGCTCCGGCTCGCACTTCTCCTGCGCGCAGCTCAACGCCAAGCTCGGCATCGATCCGCAGCACGTTCCCTATCGCGGCTCGGGCCTCGCCATGCAGGACCTGATCGGCGGCCGCATCGACTATTTCTGCGCGCTCGGCGCCGCCGCCATGGGCCCGGTCGAGAGCGGCACCGCCAAGCCGATCGCGCTCCTCACCAACGAGCGCTCGCCCCTGTTCCCGACGCTCAAGACCGCGAAGGAGCAGGGCATCGGCGGCGTCGACTCCTACTTCTGGACCGCGTTCTTCTTCCCCAAGGGCACGCCCGACCCGATCGTCAAAAAGCTCTACGACGCCACCTCCGAAACGCTCAAGACCCCGGTGGTGGTCGAGCGCCTGCAGAAGGCCGGCGTCACCGTGATCGCCCCCGAGCTCCGCACCCCGCAGTATCTCTCGACCTTCGTCGGCACCGAGGTCGAGAAGTGGGGCGCCATGATCAAGGCCAGCGGCATCACCATCGAATGAATTGCGTTCGCTTCGCTCACGCCGAGAGATGCGTAGGGTGGGCAAAGCCGCGAAGCGGCGTGCCCACCACGTCTTCGTCCCGAACAAGCACGTCTTCGTACCGAACAAGAAGGCGTGGGCCCGGCGCTTCGCGCCTTGGCCCACCCTACAAACTTGCGTCATCGGCGGTGCCATCCCTCCCCGCGAGGGGAGGGTGGACGCGAGCGATAGCGAGCGGCCGGGTGGGGAGATGCCGGCGATGAACGCAACCATCTCCCCACCCGGCTCCCCCGGGTCTCGCTTCGCTCGCCCGGGGTCGCCACCCTCCCCTCGCGGGGAGGGACAAGACCGCCCGTGTCACCGACGATTCAATCCAAAACGAACCCACCCGAAGTGACCCAATCCAAACCCCACATCGGCCGCCGCACCCCGCGCGTCGAAGACCCGTTCCTGCTCCGCGGCAAAGGCCGCTTCGTCGACGACCTGCATCCGCACGGCCTGCTCGAGGCCGCCTTCCTCCGCTCGCCCGTCGCGCACGGCCTGATCCGCTCGATCGACGTCAGCGCCGCCCGCGCGCTGCCCGGCGTGTGCGCGGTCTACACGCTCGCCGATCTCCGCCCGGTGCTCACCGCCGACCGCCTGCCGCTGCAGTTCCCGAGCAACATCCTGCCGCCCGACATCTCGCCGTTCATCCTCGCCGGCCGCGAGGTCGCCTATGTCGGCGACGCCATCGCCATGGTCGTCGCCGACAAGCGCTACCTCGCCGAGGACGCGCTGCCGCTGATCGCCGTCGACATCGAGGAGTTGCCCGCCGCCTCCGACTGCCGCGACGCGCTCGCCCCCGGCGCGCCCGACGTCCACGTGCACCGCAAGGGCAACCTGCTGGTCGACTTCGTGCAGAAGTACGGCGACGCCGACGCCGCGGTCGCAGCCGCGCCGCACAAGCTCACCGTCAACCTCAAGCAGCATCGCGGCGGCGCGCATTCGATCGAGACCCGCGGCTTGGTCGCCAGCTTCGACGAGGCGACCGATGTGCTGACCGTCTTCAGCTCCACCCAGCTCGCGCACGAGTGCCGCTTCTTCATCATGAAGCTCTTGGGCCTCGACGAGAACCGCATCCGCGTCGTCACCCCCGACGTCGGCGGCGGCTTCGGCGCCAAGTTCATCTTCTACCCGGAGGAGGTCGCGATCTCGGCCGCGAGCCTCCTGCTCAAGCGCCCGGTGAAGTGGATCGAGGACCGCCGCGAGCACTTCCTCTGCTCGATCCAGGAGCGCGACCAGTACTGGGACGTCGAAGTGGGCTTCGACGACGACGGCAAGCTCCTCGGCGCGCGCGGCACCATGCTGAGCGACGCCGGCGCCTACACCTACCAGGGCATCAACCTCGCCTATAACGCCTCGACCAACTTTCCCGGCCCCTACGTGCTGCCGCACTATCACCTGCACGTGTCGGTGGTCGAGACCAACAAGGTGCCGACCGCGCCTGTCCGCGGCGCGGGCTATCCGGAAGGCGCCTTCGCCATGGACCGCGTGCTCGACGCGGTCGCGCGCCACCGCGGCATCGACCGCGCCGAGGTGCGAAGGCGCAATCTCGTGCCCGGCGACGCCATCCCCTACAAGACGCCGATGCAGTCGCGCTCGATGGACGCCATCGTCTATGAGAGCGGCGACTTTCCCGCCTGCCTCGATCTCGCCCTGAACAGCGCCGACCATGCGGGGTTCGCCGCGCGCCGGCAGAAGGCGCGGGCGGAAGGGCGCCTGCTCGGCTTCGGCATCGGCGCCGGCATCAAGGGCACCGGCCGCGGCCCGTTCGAGTCGGCGATCGTCCGCATCGGCCGCTCCGGCAAGGTCTCGATCTACACCGGCGCCATGGCGATGGGGCAGGGGCTGAAGACCATCCTCGTCCAGATCGCCGCCGACCAACTGAGCGTCGACCCGAACGACATCACCGTCATCAGCGGCGACACCTCGACCATCCAGCTCGGTCTCGGCGGCTTCGCCAGCCGCCAGACCGTCACCGCCGGCAACTCGGTGCATCTCGCGGCGCAGGCTGTGCGGGAAAAGGCGCTCAAGACCGCGGCGCTGCTGCTCGACGTCCCGCAAATGAGCCTCGACATCCGCGACGGCATCGTGTTCGCGACCGGCAAGAACCTGTCGCTGTCGCTGCGCGACATCGCCGACACGCTCGCCGGCGCCCCGGGCTACAAGTTTCCTGCAGGCCTCGGGCCGGGCCTCGACGCCGCGGTCAACTTCGAGACCTCGGCGCTGACCTACGGCATCGGCGTGCACGCCGTCGAGCTCGAGGTCGATCCGCTCACCGGCGGCGTCACGCTTCTGAACTACGTGGTGGTCAACGACTGCGGCCGCGTCATCAACCCGATGACCGCCGAGGGCCAGATCCACGGCGGCGCGGTGCACGGCATCGGCAATGCGATGTTCGAATGGATGGGCTACGACGAGAACGCGCAGCCGAGCACGACGAATTTCGCGGATTATCTGTTGCCGTCCTCGACGGAAATTCCGCTGTTCGACGTGCACCTCGCGGAATATCCCAGCACCAAGAATCCGCTCGGCGTGAAGGGCATCGGCGAGTCCGGCACGGTGCCGGCGGCGTCGGCGGTCATCTCCGGGATTGAGGATGCGCTGAGCGAGTATGGCGCGCGGATCGATGAGGCGCCGGTGAGCCCGGCGCGGATTTTTGAGTTGATCCGAAAGAAGACCGCGGCCTGAGCGGCCACGTCACGGTCGGACTTGTCGCCGGTCTCGTGTCCCGGACGCGGTGCAGCGTGAACGTTGGCGAACGGTGCCATAAGCGCGTTCACGCGCGTCTTCGACGCGCTATGGCTGAATCCGGGACCCCGGTTTGTCTCCTCGCGAAGAAAGAAACCGGGGTCCCGGGTCTGCAGCGCATCACCACAAGCGCGTTTACGCGCGTCTTCGGGCGCTAGAGCGTGATCCCGAAAAGTGTGAAGCGGTTTTCGGAAAAGATCATGCTCAAACAAGAAGTTAAAACGTGCTGCGCTGCGCCCGCGACACGCTACCGTTGACAGCCGAATCCGTTCGTCATAGCTTACCGTTCGTCAAAACTTACCGAGTCGAGGAGAATGCACGCCGCCATAGACGGCTGGACCGCCCTCGGTGACCCGACCCGGCGCGCGATCGTCGAGCGGCTGGCCGAGCGGCCCCGCGCCGTCGGCGAGCTCGCCCGCGAGCTGCCGATCAGCCGCCCCGCCGTCTCCCAGCACCTGAGGGTGCTCAAGGAGGCGCGGCTCGTGACCGAGCGGGCCGAGGGCACCCGCCGCATCTACCGGCTCGACCCGAGCGGGGTGGGCGCGCTGCGCGCCGACCTCGAGCGGTACTGGGACCGGGCGTTGGCCGCCTACAAGGCCATCGTCGAGCAACCGAGTGAGGAGGACCGATGAGCACGCAGGCCACCGCCGCCGACACCACCGTCCGCAGCTCGATCGTCGTCGAGGCGCCGATCGAGCGCGCGTTCCGCGTCTTCACCGGGGAGTTCGGCCGCTTCAAACCGCGCGAGCACAACATGCTCGGCGTGGCGATCGCCGAGACCGTGTTCGAGCCGCGGCTGGGTGGCCACATCTACGACCGCGGCGTCGACGGCAGCGAGTGTCGTTGGGCGCGGGTGCTGGTGTACGACCCGCCGAAGCGCGTCGTGTTCAGCTGGGACATCAGCCCGCGGTGGCAGGTCGAGACCGACCTCACGAAGACCAGCGAGGTCGAGGTGCGCTTCGTCGCCGAGACGCCGCGGCGGACCCGCGTCGAGCTCGAGCACCGCCATCTCGAGCGCCACGGCGCCGGCTGGGAAGGCATCCGTGAGGGCGTGGGCGGCAACGACGGCTGGCCGCGTTACCTGCGGGGCTATGCCGGGCTGTTCGCAGCTGGCGGGTGACAGGCTGATCGGAGGGGCTCGCATCCGGATCACGCCGCGACCACCGGGTTCGGCCTCGGCGGCTTCGCCAGCCGTCAGACCGTGACCGCCGGCAACTCGGTGCATCCGGCGGCGCAGGCTGTCCGGGAAAAGGCGCTGAGGACCGCGGCGCCGCTGCTCGACGTCCCGCAGCTCAGCCTCGACATCCGCGACGGCATCGTGTTTGCGACCGGCAAGAGCCTGTCGCTGCGCGACATCGCCGACACGCTCGCGCGCGTGAACGCGCTTGTGGCGGCGTCCCGGAATGACCGCGGAGAGTTTTCAGCAGCCTGCTAGACTCGAGCGACCCTCTCTCGACTTGAGCAGCTTCAGAAATGTCTCTGCGCGCCGAGCTGATCCGCTTCTGTCTGCCCTGGTTCATGCGGCCCCGGCTGTCATCGGACATTCGGATCGAGGATGTCCGGCGCAGCACCGCCCGCTTCGCGCGGCTCGTGCCACCCCCGCCGCGTGGAACCGAGCTGCTTGTCGTCGACGCCGGCGGCGTCAGGGCGGAGCGGGTCGCGAGGCCCGGTTCGCGGCCGGGCCGATACGTCCTGCACCTGCACGGCGGTGCCTATTGCGTCGGCTTTCCGGCGCTGTTTCGCGATTTTACCTGGCGCATGGCCGACGCGACCGGCGCGCGGGTGCTGTGTGTCGATTATCGGCTCGCGCCCGAGCATCCGTTTCCCGCGGCGCTCGACGACGTGATGGCGGCCTGGCGATGGCTGATCGCGGAGTGCGCCGACCCGCGCCAGGTGGCATTCGTCGGCGATTCGTCCGGCGGCGGGCTGGTGTTCGCGAGCATGATGCGCCTGCGCGATGAGGGCTTGCCGCTGCCGGCTGCCGCCGTCGCGCTCTCGCCGTGGACCGATCTCGCGCTGACCGGCCCATCGCTCGCGGCGTACGCCCTTTCGGACCCGATGGTGCCGGTTGAGCTGATGCCGAAGGCGGTCGATCTTTATCTCGCCGGCGCGGATCCGCGCCAGCCTTACGCCTCTCCGCTCTATGGCGATGCGGCGGGCCTGCCGCCGGCCCTCATTCTTGCCGCCGGCGACGAGGCGCTGCGCGACGATGCGGTGCGAATGGCCGGGCGCCTGCAGGCGGCCGGCGGCGATGTCGAGCTCGAACTGTGGCCGCGCATGTTTCACGTCTGGCCCATGTTCGCCCGCATCCTGCCGGAAGCGCGGACGGCGATTGCACGCATGGGTGCGTTCTTGCAGGGCAGACTGTGAGGGAGGTCGCCAAGAGTCGCCAGGATTGCGCACGTCAATCTGACAAAGGGCATTCACGGGACCAAGGTGCAAAGACTGGCCAGAGCATTTTTCAGTCGGCTTGCACCAGCCTGTCCACGTCATGGCCGGGACATAGGCGAGCGAAGCGACGCCGTCCTTCGGACGGCTATGCTCCATTGGCGCCAAGATAGGCTGGTCTCGTGTCCCGGACGCGGTGCAGCGTGAGCGTTAGCGAACGGTGCACCGCTGATCCGGGACCCCGGTTGCTATGTCGACAACCCGCATCCCCGGTCGGATACCGGCCCTGTCGATCAGCGCATCGGTGGCGCTGGCAAGACTCGCGGCAAACGCGTGCTCCCACTTCGCCCAGCCGGGCGCTGCCGATTCCCATGTGTTGCGAAGTTCGGACTTCAGTGTGCTGTCCGCCATGAGCGGCCTCACAAGCCTTCGGTCCTGCGAAATCAGTATAGCGAAAAGCCGAAGTGTTCGGAACGTGAGCCCGGCCCGTATCGGATGGGATGGGTGCGGGCCGTGCCGGACGCCAGACCGTGACCGCCGGCAACGCGGTTTCGAGCTGATCCGGCATACGCGGCAGTCGAAGTCATGACCTTGCGGGGGACGGCAATCTTCTGAGCAAGGTTCGCGATCGGCGAGCGTGCCGGCGGCTTTCCTGTCGAGTTCATCTGCTAGCTGCGGTCTTTGTCGACCGGACGTTGGTTCTGGCGGCCCCGCGCCGGGTGCTGGCCAAACGCACGAAGATATGGTCGCATTGGCGCTCGCCGCTCGGTCGGCGGCCAAAAATCGCGAACCGGGTCATGAGCAGGAAAAGTCCCGAAACGCCGAATGCTCTGACTGCGATTAATTTCCGTCAGGTTCTCACCATTCGCCATCTTCGGCTGGTCTCGACGCTCGGTCGCGAGCTCAACATGAGCCGGTGTGCCAAGATCCTGCACACGTCGCAATCGGCCATCTCGCGCGGCGTTGGCGAGATCGAAGACCTGGTCGGCGTGCGGCTGTTTGATCGCACCACGCGGCGGGTTCGTCCCACGTCGTTCGGCAAGGTCCTGATCTGGCACGCCGAGCAGATCGTCGGGCAACTCGGACGCGCGGAGGCGGAATTCCGGGCGCTCAATGAGGGGCACATCGGGCTTGATGTCGGTGTCATGGGCGGCTTCTCGCCGGCACGGATTGTCCAGGCGATCCGGCTTGCGACCGCCCGCGAGCCGGCCTTGCGCATCCGGCTGCACAGCAATTTTGCCGACGGGCTCATTCCCGATTTGATCAACGGCCGCTTCAATCTCGCGCTGACGCACCTGGACACCCGCGACTTCGGCAATGAGGAGCTGACCGCCCGTCCGTTGTACGAGGACGAGATCGGCGTCCTGGCCGCCCCCGGCCATCCGCTCGTGCGGCGGGAGCGCGTGTCGTGGAGCGATCTGGCGTCGGAGCGCTGGGTGCTGACGCCGGTGGAAACGTCGACCCGGCGCATTGTCGAGCGCAACCTGCTGGCGCACCCGGCGGCGTCCCGGCGCGTCATCGTCGAGACGATGGAGACGCATTACGTGATCAGCCTGGTCAGGGACGGCGAAATGCTGACGGCGCTGCCGATGAGCGTGGCCCGGTATTTCGCCGACGATCTTGGCGTCGCGCGGCTGCTGCCGTTGATCGACGGCTCCTCGACCTGGACCGCTTACGTCGCGCATCGGAAATCCCGGCACCTCTCCGCCGCGGAAGAGCTTTTCATCCGGTGCCTGAAGGAGCCCGGGCCGGAGCCGTGATCGAGATCGGCGTTGAGATAGAACGCGGCTGCGGACGGCCTCGTTTTGCGGACAAAGCGGCCCCTTGGCCGGGCGAGGGTGCATGGGCTGACGCCCATTGATATCGGCGTTGCGATCAATTGTTTCGAAAACATCACGTCTCGGGCGCGTCGCCACGGCGTTGTTTGGACCTAGACTGAAAGGCACCTGACAACGTCGGAGAACGGTCATGAACGTCAGCGCCAGCCGTTTCGGGAAGCAGCGAACGATCGATCAATCCATCGATTTTGCCAGCGCCGGACCCGGGACGCCGGGCGGGACCTTTCTGCGGCAGTTCTGGCAGCCGGTGCATCTGTCCGCGACGTTGAAGGCGGGCACGGCGAAGCCGATCACCATCATGGGCGAGAAGTTCACGCTGTACCGGGGTGAAACCGGGACGGCGCATGTGGTCGGCTACCGTTGCGCCCATCGCTCCACCCAGCTCTCCACCGGCTGGGTGCGTGGCGACAACATCCAGTGCATGTACCACGGCTGGACGTTCGACGGCGGCGGCCGGTGCGTCGCGCGCCCGGGCGAGCGCATATTCGGGCCGGTCGACAACGTCGGGGTTCCGGCGTATCCGACCCGCGAGCATCTCGGTCTGGTCTACGCCTATTTCGGACCGGGCGACGCGCCGGCGTTTCCGCCGTTCCCGGACTTCGGACCGGAGGGCGTCGTGGAGAACTTCGCCCACGATTTCCCGTGCAACTGGTTCCAGACCTACGAGAACCAGATCGACGAGGTGCACATCGCCTTTGTGCACTCGTTCAGTGGATCGCACCAGGCGCTCGGCCGCGAGCTGAAGCTGCCGGACACCAATGCCTACGAGACGCCGTACGGGATGGTGCGCGAAACGCGGTCCGGCGACGGTCCGATGCGCAGCACGCTCTATCTCCTTCCCAACACCATGCGCATCATCATTCCGACCTTCAACGGTCTGAACCACATCGGCGGCTGGCGCGACTCGTTTTTGACCCTCGTGCCGACCGAGGACGAGAGCCACATTCTGTTCATGACCCAGCATGCCAAGGTGAGCGCCGGGGAGCGGCCGAAATGGCAGGAGGCCTGGGACGCCTTCAACGCGCGCATCGCCGCCTCTCCCACGCCGCGCGCGGTGGCGCGCGACGTCCTGGACGGAAAATACACCATCAACGACGTGCTCGATCATCCGCTGCTTCTGGTGATCGAGGATGCCGTCGCCCAGCAGGGCCAGGGAGAGATCGTCGACCGCAGCCTCGAGCGCCTGGGCCGCACCGATGTCGGCATCGTCAACATGCGTCGCGTGTTCGAGCCGGAGTTGCGCGCCATCGCGGAAGGCCGGCCGACCCTGAACTGGGTGTATTCCGGAGAGCCGGCGGTGCGGGGCTTCTGATCGCCTCGCCGCGTCAGGACGGAGAGGTGCCGGCCGATGCTTGAACCGAGCATGCGTGAACCGGGCGAGAAGCTGAGGCTCGGCGCGTTCTTCAACCCGACCGGCCATCACGTCGCATCGTGGCGGCATCCGCAGTCCCAGGCCGACGCCGGCGTCAATTTCGATCACTACGTCGAGATCGCGCGCACCGCCGAGCGCGCGAAGATGGACATGGTGTTCCTCGCCGACAACACTTCGGTGCGCGAGGCCCATCCCGAAGCGCTGGCGCGCTCCGCCCAGTACATCGCCAACATGGAGCCGATCACGCTGCTCTCGGCGCTCGCCGGCCTCACCAGCCGGATCGGTCTCGTGGCGACGGCGTCGACCAGCTACAACGAGCCCTATCACGTCGCGCGCAAGTTCGCCTCGCTCGATCACATCAGCAAGGGCCGCGCCGGCTGGAACCTGGTCACGTCGGGTCAGCCGACCGACGCGTTCAACTTCTCCCGCGACGAGCACTACGAGCACGGCATCCGCTACGGGCGCGCCCGCGAATTCGCGCAGGTGGTCACCGGGCTGTGGGACAGCTGGGACGACGACGCCTTCATCCGCGACAAGGCGAGCGGCATCTTCCTCGATCCGGCGAAGGTGCACCGGCTCGACCACCGGGGCGAGTGGTTCAAGGTGCGCGGGCCGCTCAACGTGCCGCGCGCCCCGCAGGGCCGTCCGGTGATCGTGCAGGCCGGCGGCTCCGAGGACATGATCCGGGTCGCCGCCGAATTCGCCGAGGTGATCTTCTGCGCCCCGCTGAGCCTGAAGCAGGGGCAGGCGTTCTACGCCGAGTTGAAGGGACGGCTGGCGCAGCACGGCCGCTCGCCCGGCGAAATGAAGATCATGCCGGGCTTGAGCCCGATCGTCGGCCGCACCCGGGCCGAGGCGGACGAGAAGCAGCGCCACCTCGACGAGCTGACCCACCCGATCGTGGCGCGCGAGATCCTGTCGACGATTCTCGGCGACCAGGATCTGACGCGCTACGACATGGACGGCCCGATGCCGCAGCTCGTGCCGACGAAAATCTCCAGCCAGGGCGGGTTTGCGCTCATCATGGACATGGCCAGGAAAGGCAACCTGACGCTGCGGCAGACGGCGCAGATGGTCGCCGGCGCGCGCGGCAAGTTCGTCCTGCGCGGCACGCCGGAGCACGTCGCCGACGTGATGGAGGAATGGTTCCGCGCCGGGGCCTGCGACGGCTTCAACGTCATGCCGCCCTATCTGCCGGGCGCGCTCGACGACTTCACGTCGATGGTGATTCCGGAGCTGCAGCGGCGCGGCCTGTTCCGCACCGAATACGAGGGCCGCACGCTGCGGGAGAATCTCGGGCTGGCGCGCCCGGAAAGCCGCCACCGCAAGGGCGGGGCCGCCGTCGCGGCCGAGTAGGAACGGGGAGGTCGGGGAGATGCGGGGGATGACACGCGCAATTCGATGGGCCGCAGCGCTTTTGTGCACGGCGCTGGCCGCCGCGGACACCGCGCTGGCGCAGGGCTACCCGTCGCGCCCGGTGCGCGTCATCCAGCTCACCGCGGCCGGCGGCTCGCTCGACATCATGGCGCGCATGCTGGCGCAGAGCCTGTCGGAAACCATGGGCCAGCAGTTCTACATCGAGAACAAGCTCGGCGCCGGCGGCAACCTCGGCGTCGCCGAGCTCGCACGCGCGCGCGCCGACGGCTACACCATCGGCATGATCACGGCCGCCACCCACGGCATCAATCCGAGCCTGTACGGCAACGGCAAGCTGCCGTTCGACCCGCTCGGCGATTTCGAGTTTCTCGCCGTCACCGCGGAAATGCGCAACGTCGTCGTGATCCATCCGTCGGTGCCGGCGCACGGCATGCAGGAGCTCGTCCGCCACGCCAAGGCGAACCCCGGCAAGATCAGCTTCGGCTCCCCGGGCGTCGGCACCTCGCAGCACATGGCGGGCGAGCTGTTCAAGCTGCGCGCCGGGATCGACATCACCCATGTCGCCTATCGCGGCGTGGCGCAGGCGGCGCCCGATCTCGTCTCCGGCCAGATCCAGCTCATGTTCTCCACCATTCCCAACGTGCTGGACTTCATCCGCAACGGTCAGCTTCGCGCCATCGGCGTCACCACCAGCACCCGCTCGCCGGTCCTGCCGGATGCGGCGCCGGTCGCCGAGCAGGGATTTCCCGGCTACGACGTGAAGGGCTGGGTCGGGTTCGCGGTGCCGAAGGGCACGCCGCCGGATATCGTGGTGGAGCTGAACCGGCAGATCGTCGCGGCCCTGGCCAGGCCCGACCTGAAGGATCGGCTGGCGAAGATCGGCATGGACACGCCCGAGCCGAGGTCGTCGGAGCAGACGCGCGATTTCGTCAAGCGCGAGATCGATCAGTGGAGCGAGGTCGTAAAGGCGGCGAACATCCAGCCGCCGCAGTGATGCCGGCCCGTCGGGTCGCCGCGGCGCTGCCATGGTCTGCAACGCCGCCGCAACCGCGTGCCGGACCGCGCCCTGCCGCATGGGACGCCGACGCGGATGCGCCCGGCCGGCGGCGTCGGCGATGAAAGCGGCGGGTTTCCCGCCGGTCTCGACCTCGCATGGCCGGCCGCGCGGCCCGGGTTCGGCGGCTTCGCCGGCCGCCGGGCTGTGACCGCCGGCAACGCGGTGCATCTCGCGGCGCAGGCTGTGCGGGAAAAGGCGCTGCAGACCGCGGCGCTGCTGCTCGACGTGCCGCAACTCAGCCTCGACATCCGCGACGGCAGCGTGTTCGCGACCGGCAAGAACCTGTCGCCGTCGTTGCGCGACATCGCCGACACGCTCGCCGGCGCGCTTGGAAACAAGTTTCCCGCAGGGCTCGGGCCGAGCCTCGAGGCCGCGGCGCTATTCGCGCGGCTTGGGCAAGGAGGTGAATGACGAACGGCCAGAGTACAAGGAGGCGCCCAAGCAGAAGCCTATCAGTATCTCGCTTCTCTCCCTCCACACGCACTGGATCACCGCTGATGCGATCAAAGAGCGGATGCGGTTCAACGTCGGTGGTGTTGAGGGGCAAGTGCCGACAGAGCTTGAGGATCTCGGGCAGGAGATGTCGAAGATGCAGACGATGGTCGTGTTTTACGCATTGTTCTACGTCGTCATCGAGGGCTATCGCGAGCTGAAGCTGAAAGACGATACGGTCGACGCGCTTCTGTCAAAGAATGATTACGAGGACCGGCTGCGACGCTTCCGCAATGCCGTGTTTCATTACCAGAAGTATCCGTTCGACAAGCGGCTCATCGAATTTTTGGATGCGAAGGACAGCGAGCATTGGATCAGACAGCTCTACGCCGCCTTCACCAGATTCTTCCTGCGTGAGCTGCCGATAAGGGAGAGTCTCGAGCGGCTCAACAAGGGCGAGAGCTTGCGGGAGGCAATGGGCGAATACGCGAAATAGCGATGACCCGGTAGATGAGTGCTAGTGTGCGTGGCCGCGCTTTCCAGTTAGCTGCTAATGATTCCGGCGGAAGTCGCTTAGGCTTTTCGCGCCTGTTTTTTTCCAGTAGGGTGCCAAGCTTCATATCGCTGCGATAGCCTGAGGCAAAGTCTTGCCCGTAGGTATCGCGCAACGTGCCAATGCGGGTCGATCCGTTTTTTGGCGGATTTCACCGTTCGCGTCGCGACAACGATTGTCGAGGCCGGTATTACACTTTTTTGACATCATCAGGGCTCCTTCGGACAGGCTATTTGCGTGGCCGCACTCGGTGCGCCACCGTGATATCGGCGAGGGTAAAGCCACGATTTTGAAGCGAGTTGCGGACCGCGTCGTGAATCGGATGGCTGCGCTTAGGGTCTGCAATTGTCATTACCAGCGCAAACGGTACTCCTTCGTCGGGGAATCGAGAGCCTGCCCGGGTCAGCGAGTCAACCGACAGCATCCAATTCGAACTCTTGCCTCGCCCCTTGGGCATATTCGCGGAGTAACGCTTGATCGGACTCCATTTTAGGCCTGTTACCAGTTGATACCGTTCCGTCTTGTTCATCCCTTGAGGGACGCCACATCCGTCTTGATCGAGTTGTGTCTCCCAAACCGTTCCGCCAGTCTCCTCATCAATCGCTTCCTGGTAGAGATGCGCTTCGAGCAGAACACGCTGCGCTTCGTCCTTGTGCGCAGCATCGATTGGCGGCGTATACGCCAGCGCAATATCCACGCGACCAGTACACGAACCACTCTTGGTCAGCGCTGCTGGCCACGCGAATGGAAACTCAAGCTTATGGCCGCGCGGAAGCACGTCGTTGAAGACAAGAGTGATTGCAAACGGATCATCTGCCAATAGCTGCTCGCAGGCCGGCACGATCCCGAATCCGACGAACTCGCGCGAGATGTGGCGCAGAGACGCATGCGACAAGGCCCTTCCGCGCGATGCGCGGTGAAGCGGCAACGCGAGCAAGACTTCTCGTGGTTGCGCTTGCTCAAGGCGATGGTCGAGCGTCGCGACGGTGGCTGCAATATTCGGCGCGGCGAAACTCGTCCCGCAGTTTTCGACGCACTCGCCTGTCGGACTGAGCGACGTCAAACCGGTCCGATTGCCGGTGCCTGCATTGGGTTCGATTCCGCCAAAACTTGCAACGTCCGGCTTACGTGAGCCGCCGATACCCGGACCGCGTCGCGTATAGGTCGTGGGCATACCGGGCTCGTGGCCTTTCAAGCCGGGCGGATTGACTGCACCGACCGTTAAGCCGAGAAGATGTTCGGCCGGAGGAAGGATTTGCTGCTCGCCGGCACCAAACGCAGCAAGCATCGCCACCACGTCGTTTGCGTTACTGGACCACGGCGGCCTAGTTTGGCCCTGTGGCAGATTGCCCGCCGAAACAATCAAGATCACGTCGTTCGCGCGCGCTAGGCGATCCAACCGTTCGGCCAGCGGGCTGTAACCAAGCCGCGGTCCCGGAACGCGAAGGGCAAAACTCAGATTGAAAACGCGCACCTTGTGCTGGCGCTTCGCGATCTTGATCTTCTCGTCGAGGAGATCAAAGAAATAATCGATGTCGCCTCCAAAGTAGCGCTGCCGCAACTCCCGCCGGGGAAAAATATCGAGGTCGTAGAATTTGCAGCCATGTGGTTCAAGCTCGACCGCAAGGCGGGGGTTAAGGGCCGCGCCCGCTGAGACCAAACCCGCAATAAACGTCCCGTGGGTCTCGTCGCGATCGGATGCTGCAACGAAGCCCGAACCACCTGCGCGCCAAGGCGCGAGATGCTTATTGTCCGCGACCCCTCCGTCGATTATGCCGACGATCGGGTAAGAACCGTTTGGTTGCGGCGGCACGATCAAGGGCGAACGAGTTGGAGAAGGAACGGAGGCCGGCGCCGCTTCGACGAGCGGCGGCAATTCGACACTCCGTACCAAGGTTTGGCCCGAAAGAAGATCGAGCAAGGCTTGGTGGTGCCTTGGATCAAAATCGCTTGCGTGCACCACGCGCGGTGCGGAAAGCGCGAGCGCTTCTGTCGTTTCGGAACCGACGACAAGCCCTGGAAGGCGGATGTCCTTCCGGCCGCGATCCTGGAGCAGTTGGACGCTCACCGCAAGGGTGGGCTCACCGAGCGATCTGACCGCGCCCTCTGTCCGGAACGGACGGACCTGGATGCCGGACGGTAAGCTGGCCAAGGCTTCAGCAAAGCCCGCCATAAGCTGCTCAATTCCCTGCGCCGGGACATACTCCGGACGAGGACGGAAAAGTTCGACGAGATATCCGCCAATCACGTTCGGTTGTCTCATCCATGCCACCGCCTCTTCGGCGGTGAACGCGACGCGGTCACCTTGATCATGGAGGGACAGCTCGGCGATTGCGCCGACCTCGCTGCGGTACGCGGAAACGCGAAGCTCGTACTCGTTGGTCTCTTCGTTCAGCACGCGCCGTGGAGTTAGTTCTGCTCGTTCTTCCACCAGCTTGTCCAGCCGGTCGAGCGCCCGCGGCGTTGCCTGAAAGATCATCTCGCCGACGCGACCGCTGCCGACAAGCGCGAAGCCATGACTCTCCGTGAACAGCGCATGCAGCGGTCGGTAACTTTTGGCTAGTGCGTCCTCGCGCATCTGCACGCGCATAAAGCCCGCCGCCTCCCTTTGGCTCTTGATCGCGACGCTGACGGCTTGTAAGCGCGAGCGGATGCGTTTTTTGTGCTCTTTGAATCCACGATCGTTGCCGGCAAAAAAATCCTTCGCGCCGCCACCGCCCCTCGGCTCTTCAAGTCGGATGAAGCGCCTAGTGTCGAGGAAAACCTGGACCGGGCGAGGACTGGGATTTTCGTCAGCCATGATCAACCATCTGTGCCGGCCCGTGTTTCAGGACGGGCCTTACGTCGCGAAACCTGACTCTGCGACAGTCCGACGAGATCGCCCGTCTCCTGTTGCGTAAATGATTCGTTTAAGAGCGCCTGCATGAGGGCTTCGTCACTTCCCATCAACAACGCAGCGCGATCCGGCCTAAATAAACGTCCGCTGAGCAACGCATGGCGGCGCAGTGCTTCCAATATTGTTCGTCCGCGGGTTGCCGCGTCGCGTCGCTTTCGTCCGTCCGCGTCTGCGCCGCCGTGGAGGACAATGAACCGCTTGCCCGCATCGATAAGCGCTTCGACATCGGCACCGCTCATTCCTTCGGTCGCCCATTGCAGAAAGCGCCGCTCAGCACCTTGCAGGCTGAGGGGTTTCACGAACGTATCGAGCAACTTGCCGCGCGTCTCCGCGTCAGGAAGGCCGAGGTGGATTCGTGCGTCAAAGCGGCGCCATACAGCCGTGTCGAGCAGATGCTCGTGATTGGTCGCCGCGAGCGTAAAACCTTTGCCGTCGCGGCCGTCGAGCGATTGCAGTAGCGAATTGACGACACGCTTGATTTCGCCGACTTCCTGCGCATCGTCACGTGCTTTGGCAATCGCATCGAACTCATCAAGAAACAGCACGCAACGGTATCTGTTTGCGAAATCGAAAAGGCTGCCGATGTTCCGCGCCGTCGTGCCTAGAAAGGACGACACGAGCCCGTCGAGTCTCGCCTCCACGCACGGCAATTCCAGCCGCTTCGCGAGATAATGTGCCAGCTTTGTCTTGCCTACGCCCGGAGGCCCAAAAATCAGACACCGCGTGTGCGGCCGAGTGCCGATGCGATCCAACTCGTCGGCGCGCTGCCACTCATTGAGAAGGTCGTCGATAGCTGCGGAAAGCCGCTCCGTGAGAATCGGCGGCTCCGTTTCAATACCCTCCGGGAATTGGATGTTGACTAGCGGCGCGCTTGTTTCGCGGTCGTGAGGCAACGGCGTCGAGGGCGTCAACGTTTCGCCGGGCAAATGCCGCCGCGCCGCTTCGGCCGTGGAGCGCATCTCCTCGAGCGCCATGGGCGCCATGGCTTGGCGGCGCGCGCCCTTGGTCAGTAAGCGCCCGAGCTTGCCAGCTTGTTCCTTATCGGTCTCTGTCAGCAGCGCTTTCAACCGCTCAAGCTGATGCGCCGCCCGCGGCGCATCAGCGTCCAGCGCAATCCGGGACAGCGCTAATACGATGTCAAAATGCTCCATCTTATGCCGACTCCCAGCATTCCTATTCCGATTCTCGATCGTATTATGCATTAGTTTCTCTCCATATGCAATAGCTAGCTCACATCATGCGGCAGAAAGCTTCTTCTATTCGCCTTCGCCGCATTCCTATGCACGGGCCGCCGCCGATACCGAGCTGATCCTGGGGGCACGCTGCATGTTGGACTGATATCTTGTTCTTGTTTTGTTCTACACCACCCATCCCCGCTCGTCGAGGGCATCAACCGGTGATTCCTTTTGGTGGAACGGGGAGCGGTGCCTGCGGGTTCGCGCCAATCAACCGGGCTCTCGGGGCGTCTCGGACCCCGCCTCACGGGCAAAATACGACCCCCGGAGCTGGGAGCCAGCTCGACTGCCGGTGAGCAATTCTCACTGGTTAGCAATCGCGGCCCGAGGCATGTGGAGCGAGGCTCCATGAAAATCACCGCGGTGAAGCGCCGCAACGCGCGCCGGCCCGCGTCATGGGCCGGCAGTCCCTTCCGCTGAAGGGACTGGCCCGACCGCAAGGCGGCCACGGGGTGCGGCGTTCCGCACCTGCGCTTAGCGGCGCTGCAGAGTGGTGCGACCACGCGACCTTTTGCAGCGATTACGAACAGCCCAAGCAATCGCTACCATAGCCTCTGACCCCGGCCTGATCCGGGGCACCCCAGTTAAGCTTGCAAGCCGAACCAGGGGGCTACCGATGAATCCATTCACCGGAATTCGGCTATCCGCGCTCCTGCTCTTTTGCACCGCATGGGCCGGCGCGAGCGGCGCGCTCGCGCAATCCTATCCATCGCGGCCGATCCAGCTCGTCACCGGCAATCCGCCGGGCGGCGCCACGGATTTCATCGCCCGCATCATCGGGCCGCCGCTCGGCGCGCGGCTGGGCCAGAACATTGTCATCGACAACCGGCCCGGCGCCAACGGCATCATCTCGGCGGAGGTCGTCGCCCGCGCCGCGCCCGACGGCTATACGCTGCTCTATGCCAACGACAGCCTGCTGGTGGTCAATCCGCACACCTACGCGAAGATGAGCGTGAACCCGATCCGCGATCTCGAGCCGCTGGTCACCACCGTCGCCAACCAGCTGGTGCTCGCGATCAACCCGAAGACCGTCCCGGTCGACGACTTTCCGTCGTTCCTGGCGTTCGCGCGCAAGCCGCCCGCGCCGCTGTTCTACGCCTCGATCGGCAACGGCAGCCATCACCATCTCGCCATGGAGTTGCTGAAGCTGCGCGCCGGCCTCGATCTCACGCACGTGCCCTACAAGGGCGGCGGGCCGGCGTCGATCGCCGTCATCTCCGGCGAGAACGCGCTGATGTTCGGCGGCACCTCGGTGGTCACGCACATCAAGTCGGGCAAGCTGAAGGGGATTGCGGTCTCGGGCAGCCGGGGCTGGTCGACCATGCCCGAGCTTCCGGGCATCGGCGAATTCGTTCCCGGCTACAAGGCCTCGCTGTGGCACGGCATGTTCCTGCCGCGCGGCACGCCGCCGGCCGTGATCGCGAGGCTGCGCGCCGAGATGAACGCGGTGCTGGCGCTGCCTGAGGTCCGGGAGAAGCTCGTGTCCGGCGGGGCCGGCGAGCCGTACATCACGACGCCGGAGGAGTTTGCCGCGCTGCTGCGCGCCGACTACGAGCGCTACGGCGACCTCATCAGGTCGATTGGCTTCAAGGCGGATTGAGCCGGGCCCTGTCGTGCCGTCCGGGCTCATGTTGACAAGTTCTCGTTTTGTTCTATTGAAGTGGCATCCCCGCTCGTTCGAGGGCGTCATCCGGGTGATTCCGTTGGTGGAGCGGGGAGCGGTGCCTGCGGGTCCGGCCTTATCAACCGGACACCTCGGGGCGCCCCGGACACCATCTTACGGGCACTACGACCCGTGAGCAGGGAGCCTGCTGGACCGCCGGTCACTGAGCGTGGGCCGGAAGGGCAAGCGTGGCCCGGGGCGTGTGGGGCCAGGCCCCGCGAAAATCACCGCGGTGAAGCGCCGCAAGGCGCGCCGGCCCGCGTCATGGGCCGGCGGTCCCTTCCGTTGAAGGGACCGGCCTGACCGCAAGGTGGCCACCGGGTGCGGCGGTTTCCGCACCAGCGCTTTGCGGCGCTTCACCCTCCTCGAACTTTCGAGGCGGACAGGACGGACGGCGGCCGGGAGCCGAGCCATTTCCCGGAGCGCTGACGCATGTTCGCCGGGCTGTTTGAAAACGTGAATCGGTTACGGACGCACACCCGTGCATCTCGGGCAGCGCGGCAGGGTGGGCCAAGGCGCGCAAGCGCCGGGCCCACCACCTTTCGTCTCGGCTCGCGTTTGATGGTGGGCACGCCGCTTCGCGGCTTTGCCCGCCCTACGCCGTTCGATGGATTGCCGGGTCGCGGCACTAACGTGCATAGGCGAGCGAAGCGACGCCGTCCTTCACGTCGCCCTGGCTGGTGCCGCCGGAAAAAAATCGCTCCACACGCGATCAAGCCGCGCGAGCGCGTCGTCGAGCGGCAGCACCGACAGGCGTTCGTCATCGCGCCGAAGCAAGCCGAGATTTTCGAGCTTCGACAACGCGTCGCTGCACTCGAAATCGAGATCGGCCCCGAACGCCTGCTTGAGCCAGCCTTCGATGCGCCGGTCGATCTCCTGCGCCGTCTTCTCTCCGCCCGATGCCAGCAGGAAATAGTAGGCGAGGAACGCCTCCTTGCATTCCTGATCCTCGGCCTCGCCGATGATCGTGTCGAACACGCCCACATTGTTGTTCACGTTGCGGAAGTAGATGTTGTCGGAGATCGCCTTCTCGTGCAGCAGGGTCTGGCGCTGGAACCTGATCCACTGCTGCACGAAGAAGCCGCCGAGCGCGACGAGACCGCCCAGCGCCGCGAGCGCGCCGGCCCATTCCTCGTCGCGGATCGAGCTCGACAGGCCGAGATAGAAGCCCGCGACCAGGAACAGCACGGTGAGCGTTGACGCGAGCTTGATCAGGATCGGGATGCCGCCGATCAGCGCCGGCACGCCAAGCGTGAGCTGATCGCGCAGCGTCATTCCCACGCGGACGTCCGGAAACAGCGCGTTGAGGTCGGCGCTGGCGATATTCTGGAAGACCTTCAGCAGCACCGCGCCGGGGCGAAGCCTGGCCTTGCGGTTGCGGTCGGCCTTTTGGCTTTTTGTGCTGGGCTCGGTTTCCTTGACCGTGACCAGCATCACGACGTCGTCGTAGACGTGAATATCGACTTCATGCTTGCGAAAGCCGAACCACTTGCGGACGTCGACCGTCTCCTTGTGGCTGCCGCGGCGGAAGAACCGGATCTCGCGGTATTTGTCGAGCGACGCATGAAGTTTCACGCGCACCAAGGCATCCTCGCGATGCGCGCGCTCGATCTCCTCGTGCGTGATCTCGATGAAATTGGCGTCGTGCAGTGCGCTGGTCAGCGCCACGATCAGATCATCGTAGGCGCGCTCGAGCGTCGCCGTGTCGGCGCGGCTGTGGCCGTCGGTCTCCGGATCGAAATAGAAATAGTCCTCGCGCAGGCGCTCGAGCTCGTCGTAGTACTCGTAGTGATAGATCGCGCCGAGCATCCGGCAGAGTTGCCGGAACTTTTCGCGATCGGAAGGCGCGTCCAGTCCGCCCGTATCGATCAGGGCGTTCAGGACGTCGACCTTGCGGACCGGGATGAAATGCTCGCGTTCGCCTGCGCCGCCCGGCGCGGATGCCTGATCCATGATCGCCTCAAGCCGGTGCAGGATTGTAGGCGAGCCAAGCCGGAAGCGCGCAAGGCGCTTCCGTCATGTCCACAGACAAGCCGCTTCCAGAGCATTTTCCGGCGAAAGCCTGCCCCGGACTTGATCCGGGGTGTGGAGCGGTTCGCCGCAGAAAGTGCGACCAAGCAAAAGAGGCTAGAGCTGCGGGATGTTGGCTTCCTTGATCACCTCGCCCCAGCGCGCGGTGTCGCCTTTGACGATCTTCGCCATGTCCTGCGGCGTGCCGCCGCCGGCCTGCAGGCCCATTTTCTTATACTGCTCCTGCACCTCCGGCATCTTGAGCACGTCGTTCACGGCGGCGTTGAGCTTGGCGACGATCGGGGCGGGCGTCTTGGGCGGCGCGCTGATCGCGTTCCAGGTGTCGGAGATGAAGTCCTTGAGCCCGAGCTCGCCCATGGTCGGGATGTCGGGCAGGGCGGGAATGCGCTTCTCGGTGGTGGTGGCCAGGATGCGCGCCCGGCCGCCCTCGTGCAGCTTTATCGCGGCTTCGTACTGCATGAAGATCAGGTCGACGTGGCCGGCCACCAGGTCGTTGAGCGCGGGTGCGGTGCCCTTGTAGGGAACGTGCTGGAGCTTGGCACCGGTCATCTTGTTGAACAGTTCGGCGGTGAGATGCGAGGTGGTGCCCGGGCCCTGCGAGGCGTAGTTCAGCTTGCCGGGATTGGCCTTCACGTAAGCCATGAACTCCTGCGCGGTCTTGGCCGGGAAGTCGCCTTTGACCAGCAGCACGTTCGGTGCCGACGACATGATCGCGACCGGCTCGAACGCGGTCGGATCGAAGGTGAGGCTCTTGTAGAGCACGACATTGGTCGTGATCGGCGAGGGCTGCGAGGCCATCAGCGTGTAGCCGTCGGGCGCGGCCTGATAGACGAAGTCGGCGGCGATGTTGCCGCCCGCGCCGCCCCTGTTCTCCACCACGAACGGCTGACCGAGCACGGTCCGCAGCCGTTCGGTCACGATCCGGGTGACGGTGTCGACGCCGCCGCCGGCCGGAACCGTGACGACCACTCTGACCGGCTTGTTCGGATAGTCGGACTGCGCATTGGCCGCGGTCGCCGCCAACAGCGTCGCGAGCGTGGCAATCGATGCAAGGGTGCGCTTCATGGCCCATTTCCTTAAAGTGTGCTGCCGCCGTTGCAGGCGTCTGTTTTGCGGCCTTGATTGCCGGGCGAGGGGCCAAAAGTCAATTTGGCGCTGGTGTCGCGGTTCGGACGTTCGCCTGAATTCTCGGCTGGTTCGGAAGCGAACGTCCGAACCAAAAAGCGACACCAGCAAGCCTATGATTCCAGTGTCCCTTTGGACCCGAAGTTCGCAACGCGTCTGCCGAGAAACCGTGCGAACTTCGGGTCCGGGACACTGGCGCGCCGCCGCGAATTTGATCAGCCCAGCGCGCGCAGATGCCGGATCGGGCGGCCCGGCGCGATGGCCTGCGCGGCCGCGGCGATGGCGTTGGCGTCGATGCCGTAGTGCCGGTAGAGGTCCGGCAGCGCGCCGGTCTGGCCGAAATGCTCGACCCCGAGCGGCCGTGTCCGCTGCCCGAGCACCGAACCGAGCCAGCCGAGCGTCGCCGGATGGCCGTCGAGCACGGTGACCAGCGCGGTGTTCGGGTTGGTCTGTGACAGCAGCCGCTCGATGTGCGAGCGGGCGTGCACCAGACCGCGCTCGCGGGCGCGCAGCGCCGCGGTCCAGCCGGCGTTGAGCCGGTCGGGCGAGGTGACGGCGAGGAGGCCCACGTCGCGGCGGTCCTCCGCCATCAGGCCGACCGCCTGGATCGCCTCGGGCGCGATCGCACCGGTAAAGGCCACGACCACCTGGCAGTTCGGGCCGGGCTCGCGCAGCCAATAGGCACCGTCGACGATGCCTTGGCGAAGCTCGGGCGTCATGGGGCGCTTGATCTGCTCGACCGGCCGCGTCGACAGCCGCAGATACACCGAGCCGCCGGTCTCGTCGCGCAGCCAGTTGCGCTCCGAGGCTTCGCCGTCACCGTCCTTCTGGATGTAATCCAGCGCAAAGCCCATGATCACGGCAAGCTCATCGACGAAGGCCGGCTCGAACGAGGCGAGGCCGTCCTGCGCCATGCCGATCAGCGGCTCGGCGATCGACTGATGTGCGCCGCCTTCGGGCGCGAGCGTCAGTCCGGACGGGGTCGCGACCAGGATGAAGCGTGCGTCCTGATAGCAGGCATAGTTCAGCGCATCGAGGCCGCGGGCGATGAACGGATCGTAGACTGTGCCGATCGGCAAGAGCCGCTCGCCGTTGATCGAATGCGACAGGCCGAGCGCCGAGAGCGTGATGAACAGATTGTTCTCGGCGATGCCAAGCTCGATGTGCTGGCCCTTCGGCGAGAATTCCCAGTTGAAGGTCGAAGCGATGCGCTCGCTCTTGAACGTGTCGGCCATGCTCTCGCGCGCGAACAGGTGACGGCGGTTGACCCATGGCCCGAGATTGGTCGAGACGGTGACGTCCGGCGAGGTGGTGACGATGCGCTCGGCGAGCGCGGTCTTCTCGCGCGCCAGCTCGTTGAGGATCGCGCCAAAGCCGAATTGGGTGGACATTTCCGGCTGGATCGACACCTTGAGGGCGGCCGGAACCGGGAGCGCCGGCGCCTTCAGCCGCCGCGGTCCGCCTTGCGCGAACGGCACGCGCTTGAGGAACGCTTCGATCTGCTCGGGACTTGCGTGCAGCCCTTCGAACGGTTCCCATTCGTGGCCGGCGCGGATGTTCATCGTCTGCCGGAATGCTTCCATCTGCGCCGGCGTCATCAGGCCGGCGTGATTGTCCTTGTGGCCGGCGATCGGCAGGCCGACGCCTTTCACGGTGTAGGCGATGAAGCAGACCGGCCGGTCGTGATCGATCTTGTCGAACGCCTCGACGATCGACGGCAGGTCGTGGCCGCCGAGATTGTTCATCAGCCGCGCCAGCTCCTCGTCGCTGCGCGACTCGATCAGCCTGGTCACCGGGCCCTGGTCGCCGATCTCGTCATTGAGCCGTTTGCGCCACGCCGCGCCGCCCTGGAACACCAGCGCCGAATAGAGCTGGTTCGGGCACCGGTCGATCCACTGCCGCAGCGTCTCGCCGCCAGGCTCGCGGAACGCCGCCTGCTGCAGCGAGCCGTATTTGAGGATCACCACGTCCCAGCCGAAATTCTTGAACAGCTGCTCGTAGCGCTCCCACAGTCCCTCGCGCACCACGGCGTCGAGGCTTTGCCGGTTGTAGTCGACGATCCACCAGCAATTGCGCAGCCCCTGCTTCCAGCCTTCGAGCATCGCCTCGAAGATGTTGCCCTCGTCGAGCTCGGCGTCGCCAACGAGAGCAATCATCCGGCCTTCGGGACGGGGCTTTCCGTCAATTTCCTGGCCCCAGCCGTGCAGGCGCACGTAGTCCTGCACCAGCGAAGAGAACAGCGTCTGCGCGACACCAAGCCCGACCGAGCCGGTGGAGAAATCGACGTCGTCGGTGTCCTTGGTGCGCGACGGATAGCTTTGCGCGCCTTTGTAGCCGCGGAAGTTCTCGAGCTTCTCCCTTGTCTGCTGGCCGAGCAGATACTGGATGGCGTGGAAGTTCGGCGACGCGTGCGGCTTCACCGCGACGCGATCCTGCGGCCGCAGCGCGTGGAAGTAGAGCGCGGTCATGATGGTGGCGAGCGAGGCCGACGAGGCCTGATGCCCGCCGACCTTCAGCCCGTCGACGTTCTCGCGCAGGTGATTGGCGTGATGGATGGTCCAGCTCGCCAGCCACAGCACCTTGCGTTCGAGTTCGCCGAGCATCGCGAGATCGGCGGCGGAGACGGGGCTCGTCATGATTGGCCTCGCAGAAAATGACTTCCACAGGCATCTTCGGCCGACAGCAGGAGCATTGCCTGCCAATTTGCGCCACAACTGTGGTAGAAATTGGTATCTTCTGCCAACAATCAACCCAAAAAGGGCGTGAGATGCCAAAGCCGGCGCTGGACGCCATCGACCGCAAGATCCTGGAGCAGCTCCAGGCCGACGGCCGGATGAGTCTCAACGATCTCGCCGCCAAGGTCGGGCTGTCGCCGTCGCCGTGCCTGCGCCGCGTGCGGATGCTGGAGCGCGACGGCGTGATCTCGCGTTATGTCGCGGTGCTGGACCAGCGTGCGGTCGGCCTGCCGGTCAGCGTGTTCGTCTCGATCAAGCTGGAAAAGCAGCGGCAGGAATCGCTCGACCGCTTCGCCAAGGCGATCGAGCGCTGGCCCGAGGTCCTGGAGTGCTACCTGATGACCGGCTCGCGCGACTACTGGCTGCGCGTGGTGGTGCCCGATCTCGACGCCTACGAGCGCTTCGTCAAGCAGAAGCTCACGCGGGTCGAGGGCATCGCCTCGATCGAGTCGAGCTTTGCGCTCGAGCAGGTGAAGTACACCAACGTGCTGCCGCTGACCTAGGTCAAGGGCCTTTGGCGGCGCGCACTTCGCCGATCAGCCTGGCCACGCCGCGGCGGTCGGCCTTGCCGGTCGGGCCCGCCGGCAGCGCCTGCGCAAAGTGGAATGCGTCCGGCACCTTGAACTTCTCGGTGCGTTCCAGCATCCAGGTGCGGAGCGCCTCGGCGGTGAGGTGCGCGCCGGCGCGCGGCACGATGACGGCGTGGATGCATTCGCCGAGCCGCTCGTCCGGCACGCCCGCGCACAGCGCCGCAACGACGCCCGGGTGCTCGGCCAGCAGGTTGTCGATTTCCAGCGGCGCGATCTTCATGCCGCCGCGCGAGACGATGTCCTTGCTGCGGCCGATAAGCTGCACCCGGCCGCCGGGGCCGACGCGCGCCAGATCGCCGGTGTTGAAATAGCCGTCGTGAAACGATTGCGCGGTGAGTTGCGGGTTGTCGAGGTAGCCGAGCATGCCATACGGCGTGCGGACGCAAAGCTCGCCGCCTCCGCCCGGCGCGGCCTCGCGGCCCTCGGCGGTCGCGATCCGGAACGAAACGCCTTCGGTGGTCGCGCCGATCGTGCCGAGGCCGTCCGCCTGGTCGGCGGGGCCGACGACAAAATCGCACGAGCCGGTTTCGGTCAGGCCGTAGAGATCGTATAGCGCGGCGTCGGGCGCGGCGCGCTGCATCGCGAGCGCCAGCGGCTTCGGCAACACCTCACCGCCGGTCAGGATTTGCCGAAGCCCGGGCATCCTGAACGAAGCATCGGCCAGCAAGGCGCGGTACATCGACGGCACGCCCGCGAGGATCGTCGCACCGCGCGCAAGTCCGCTGCTCAGCGCTTCGATCGAGAACCGCGGCACGAGGGTGGGCTTGGCGCCGGCGCGGAGCGCGAGCAGGCAGACCCACATTCCGAAGATGAAGGTCAGCTGCAGCGGGACCAGGACAGTGTCGCGGCTATTGAATTGCAGCAGCCGGTCGAGCACGGCGATCTTGTCGGCAAGCCGCTGATGACCGATCACGACGCCCTTGGGCAGTCCGGTGCTTCCGGACGTGAAAATCACCAGCGCGGCGTCCTGCAGCAGCGGGCGCTCGGCCGGCGGCGCATCGCCGATCGCCTCGATGCGATCGCCGTCCACCAGCAGCCGCGCGCCGGTGGCGCGGAGGAGCGATGCCACGGTGGCGGGGGCCGCGGAGACATGCAGCGGCACGGCGACCGCGCCGGCGTTCCAGATGCCGAGCAGCGCGCCGAGGTCCGATGGGCGGTTGCCGATCCGCACATGCACCGGCTCGGCCGGGCGTACGCGCTGCGCCGCGAGCTGCTGCGCGACGCGCTCGCCGATCGACAGCAGATCCTGCGGCGTCTGTGCAGCGTCCGCGGTGCTTTCGACCGGGCTGCCTGCGCGCTGCAGCGCGTCGGTCAGCAGACGGGCCAGCGCCGCGGTCATGGGCTTCGCTTCGGGAAGCGCGCGTCGCGCCATGCGAGCGCGGCCTTCAGTCCGTCGCGCCGCGCGATGTCGAAGAACTGGACCTTGTCGGGCGAGCCGGCGCCCTCGATCGCCAGATCGATGGCGAGCGCCTCCTCGAGCGCAGGCAGCATGTTCTGCGCTTCCAGTGCGCGATTGATGGCGCGTTTGGTTTCCTTGACCAGTTCGGGATCGATCGCGGCAACGTGCTGCGCCATGGTCAGTGCCGCCTCGTCGAGCTCGGCCGCCGGCACGATCCGGTTGACCATGCCGAGCTCGCGCGCGCGTGCAGCCGGCACGCGATCCTCGCCGAGCAGGATGATCTCCTTGGCAGCCTTCGGCCCGACGATCCACGGCAGGATCATGGCGACGATGCCCGCGCCGAATTTGAGCTCCGGCTCGCCGAAAAATGCGTCCTCGGACGCAATTGTCATGTCACAGGCGAGCGCCAGCTCGCACGCGCCGGCGAGGCACGGTCCGCGCACCGCGGCGATGGTCGGGCGCGGGAAGTGCCAGAACCGCATCACGGTGTCGAAGTCCTTGCGCAGCACCGGGCGCCATTGCTCGACGCCCTGCGGCCGCCGCTCCATCTGTTCCTTGAGATCGAAGCCGGAGGAAAACGCCGCACCCGCGCCGCGCACGATCACGGCGCGGACCGACGGATCGCGCTCGGCGGTGTCGAGCGCCTCGTTGATCTCGCCGAGCATCGCCTGGTTGATCGCGTTGGTCCGCTCGGGCCGGTTCAGTGTCAGGCGCAGCACCGGGCCGAGCGTCTCGACGATGATGGTGGTGAAGGCCATTGCCGCGCCTGCAACGAAAACGGGACGCGGCAGCTTACACCGCGTCCCGCGTCGGTCGTTCAAAAACTTCAGCGAGTGAAAGGCGAGCTATTCCACCTTGATCCCGGCTTCCTTGATGATGGCATGCCACTTGTCGATCTCGGCCTTCTGATAGGCTGCGAGCGCCGCCGCGGTCTGCTGCTCCGGCGGCGGGATCTGCTGGCCCAGGCCCGCAAGCTGCTGCCGCAGCGCCGGATTGGCCATGGCAGCGCGCGCCGCGGCGCCGAGCTTGTCGATCACCTCCTGAGGCGTTCCCTTGGGAGCCCAGAGCCCGTACCAGGTGGAGATGTAAGTGCCCGGCGCGCCGGCTTCGTCGACCGTCGGAATGTCCGGCGCAGCTTCCAGCCGCTTGTCCGACGTCACCGCCAGTGCGCGGACGTTGCCGCCCTTGATGTGCGTCAGCGAGGTGATCGCCTGGTCGAACGTGAAGTCGAGGTGGCCCGCGGTGATGTCGCGGATAATCTCGGTCGAGCCCGACCGGTACGGCACGAACTGGAACTGCACGCCGGTGATCTTCTGCACGTAGACGCCGCTGATGTGCTGGCCGGAGCCGACGCCGGCGGTTCCCTCGGTGGCTTTGCCCGGATTGGCCTTCATCCAGGCGAGGAACTCTTGAAACGTGTTGGCCGGGAAGTTCTTGCGGACGACCGCGATGTAGGGGTTCTGCGGCAGCCGCGCGATCGGCACGAGATCCTTCTGGATGTCGTAGTTCAGATTGTAGATCGCGCCGTTGGTGATGTGTGACGGCCAGTTGCCGATGCTGATCGTGTAGCCGTCCGGCGCTGCACGCACCGCCTTGCCGACGCCGATGGTGCCGTTCGCGCCGGCCACGTTCTCGATCACGATCGGCTGGCCGAGAACGAGGCGCATCGGCTCGGCCATTGCGCGTGCCAGCACGTCGACCGGGCCGCCGGCGCCATAGGGCACGATGAAGGTGACGGGCCGGTTCGGATAGTCCTGGGCGGATGCCGCATTCGGAAGCGGGAAGGTGGCGGCGAAGCTCAAAAGCGCCGCAACGAGTATTTGCTTTTTCATTGGAAATCTCGGGGTTCGATCGGTCGGCCGCTCACGATAGCGCCGTTCGGAGGCGATCGAAAGCGCAGACAGGGTGCAACAATGTCTCAGGCTGTCTGCGTCACGGGCATGGATGCGGACGTGCGGCAGCTGGTAGGCTTCGTGATGCCGCGGCGTGGAGTTGCCCATGAATGACATAGCCCATTCACCGGTCAAAGCCTTCCAGCTCGAAGAAGCGACCATAGCCGACCTGCATGCGGCGATCCGCGAGGGGCGGACGACCGTCGCCGAGGTGGTGCAGCGCTATCTCGCGCGGGTGCACGCCTATAACGGCGTGGCGAGCCTGCTCGTGACGCCGGACGGCGCGCCGGTCGCGGAGGCGGAGGGCGTGGTGCGGGCGGGCCAGCCGCTGCGCTTTCCGAAGGAGACCGTGCGGGCGTCGACGATTCTTCCTGATCTCGACAAGTACAAAGGCCCGCCGATCGAATACGGCCGGATGGAAGCGACCGCGTCGAAGCCCGACGCGCCGCAGCAGTTCGGCATGATCGTCGGCGTGCCGAACGGCCAGCAGCTCAACACGCTTGGCACGCTCAACATCCGCGGCGAGCGCTCGGTGACGTGCTGGGGCGAATTCGACAAGCATCCCTCGCAGGGACCGCTGCCGCCGAACGCGCCGCCGGTGTGCGAGTTCTTCCGCCAGCAGCCGGATGCCCTGGAGCGCGCGGCCGAGTTGGACAAGCAGTTCGGGCGCAATCCCGACCTCGAAAAGCTGCCGATGTACGGCGTGGTGTTCTCGTTCAAGGACCCGTTCGACACCAGGGACATGCGCTCGACCGGGGGCGGCGACGCGGCCTACGACATCGACTTCCCGGCGCGCGACCACGTGCTGGTCGAGCAGCTGCGCAACAAGGGCGCGATCATCTTCGCCAAGGCGGTGAACACCGAATACAACGGCCGCGCCGGCGATCCGGGCGGAAGGAACAATCCGGACAGGGTGCTGGCCTCGACGCTCGGCTACCAGCGCAGCACCTGGGCGGGCAATCCGGCAAACCCGTACGACACCACGCGCTCGGCCTCGCTCGGCTCGAGCTCGGGCTCCGGCGTCTCGGTGAGCGCCAACCTGGTGATGGCAAGCCTCGGCGAGGAGACGCGGGCGTCATGCCGCGGGCCGTCGAACCACAACGCGGTGGCGCTGATCCTGCCGCACAAGGCGATGCTCGGCTTCGACGGCGGCGCGATCGGCGCGGATATTTACTGCGACCGGACCGGCATTCACGCCCGCAAGATCGAGGACTGCGCGAAGATTCTCGATGCGCTGAAGGACCCGGAGAACGGCTACTACGATCCGCGCGACGTCTACACCACCGTGCCGCGGTCGTCGGTGCTGAGCTCTCCTTATGCGGCGCATGTTAAAGGCGAAGGCGGACGCGGCGCGCTCAAAGGCATGCGGCTCGGCGTGCTGCGCGAGTCGATGACGATCCCGCCGGGCTCGAAAACCGAAGAGCCGATCGTTGCGGCGGTGACCAAGGAGATCAAGGACGTCCTCGGCGGGCAGCTCGGCGTGGCGCTGGTGGAGTCCGGCGATCCGCTCTGGACGCCCGATCCCGCGATCGAGCAGATGACCGTCGATCATCGCAAGGCGCTGGCGCGGCTTGTGCCGGTGTTCATGCCGGACCTGCTGTTCCGCGTGAAGGCCGACGGCACGCCGGTGTTTCCGGACTTTGCCGCAGCAATTGTGCCGACCGAGTTTGCACCGGGGAAATTCCTCGGCTCGGGCACGATGCAGCCGATCGACTACTGCGTCGAGATGGCCGAAGGGCGCATTGCGCCGCCGCGCAATCTCGACCTCGCCACCGTGCAGAACCAGGAAATGGCCATGGCCTTCCGGTTCCATATCTCGCAGTACCTGACGCGCCGTGCCGCGGATTGGCAGGCCAAGGGCTTCCGCGAGACGCTGACAAACTGGGCTGCGCTCAACGCGCGCTCCAAGTTCTGGGGCGACGACCAGCGCGCCGCCTTCAAGAACTGGGAGGAGGTCGCTGATCCGCGCAATCCGCACGGCAGGCGCCAGGGCGTCAACGAGCGGATCATGCTGCGCGAGCTTTTGCGCCGCGCCGACATGATGGTGATCCTGGAAAACAAGCTCGATGCGCTGGTGCGGCTGCACACGCCGTGGCCGCCGGGACTGATCGGCCATGCCTATCAGTACGACATTCCGAGCAACCTGCGGCCGGAGTCGTTGAGCGGTCCGAACGCCGGTCTCACCGAGGTGCTGATCCCGGCGGGTTATGTCACGACGGTTTACGACCCGGTGTACCAGCTCACGCCTGACGGCAAGCGCTACGTGTCGAAGGCCTCCGACAAGCCGACGACGATCCCGGCGCCGGGCCTGCCGTTCTCGCTGGTGTTCCGCGCCGAGCCCGGCAAGGAGGACGTGCTCCTGACGATCGCCTCGGCCTACGAGGCGGCGTCGAAGCGCCGCGTGCCGCCGCCGAATTTCGGGCCACTGTAAGTCCGGTGTCCCGGGCGCGCTCACGCTGCACCGCATCCGGGACACAAGTGGCGAGAGCTACGACTCCCGGTACGGCCGATCGACCATGCGGCACCAGTTCTCCCAGGCGCGGTTGACGTTGGCCGGCGACGTCGTCTCGGTGACCTTGTTCACCTCGCCTTTGGTGAGGAAGCGCACCTTCTTGGTGATCGCCTCCGCCTGCATCTGCAACTTGGCGTTCAGCTCCAGATAGACCGCGGTATAGACCGTGCGACGCAGATAGGGCCCGGCGACGGCGGCGCCATGGCCGCGCATCAGGCAAGTGGCGCCCTTGCTCAGTTTTTTTGCGAGATCGCGGCCCTGGTCCATGGTGCGGACCAGCAGGTCGGTGTCGCCGAACTTCTTGTGCTGGTCCCAGATCGGCACCTCGTGGCCGATGGTGCCGCACATGTGCATCAGCGGGCGCATCTTGTGGCCGGTGACGCCGAACGGCACGGTGCTCGGGCTGTGATTGTGAATCACCGACATCACATCGGATCGTGCTTCGTAGATGGCGCCGTGGATCGGACGCTCGGTGTAGAGGTGCTTTCCCTTGGCGTCGATCGGCTCGCATTGTAGATTGAACTCGACCAGGTCGTCGCGCTTGACGCGCTCGGGCGCACGCGAACATGACAGAAAGAAGCGGTCCGGCCGGTCGGGATGGCGCACGCTGACGTGGCCGAACGAGTCGACGATGCCGAGCTTCGCCAGCACGTGGTTCGCGGTCACGAGATCTTCAAGCAGGTCGTCAAGCTTCGCCATTGGCGTCGTTCTCCCTTGGATTTGAAAATCGTTGTCAGTGGTGGAGCCGCGTCGGCTCGGGCAGTGGAATGGTGCCGACCTTGGGCAGCTCCGGCTGCTCGCCGTAGAGCCAGGACATGTCGATCGCGCCTTCCTTGCTCCAGTCGGCCAGAAGCTTGTTGCGCAGCTCGCGGTTGACGCCGCTGGCGTGATAGATCTCGCCGAACACCCGCGCCATGAGCTGCACCCGCGCGGTGCGCAGATAACGCAGCTCCTGATATGTCTTGAACGCGGCTTCGAAATCGTTGCCGCTCGCTTCGATCTGGTTGGCAAGGCACACGGCGTCTTCCATCGCCATGTTGCCGCCCTGCGCGAGATACTGCAGCATCGGGTGCGCGGCGTCGCCCAAAAGCGTGATGCGGCCCTTGCTCCAGTTCTTGATCGCCGGGCGGTCGCACAGCACCCACATCTTCCAGGCGTTGACCTTCTGCAGCAGCGTGCGCACCGGCTCGCACTTGTCGGCGAAGCGCGAATGGAGTTCTGCGGGGTCACCATAGGTGTCCCAGCCTTCCTCGTAGCGGTCGGAGTGGAACACGACCACGAGATTGAACAGCTCGCCGCGGCGGAGTGGGTAATGCACCAGGTGGGTCTTCTCGCCACACCAGACGATCATCTTCGGCAACCGGTATTCCTGCGGCCATTCGGCGGTCGGCAGCACCGCGCGATAGGCGATGTGGCCGGAGACGACCGGCTTGCCGTCGCCGACGATCTTCTCGCGCACGGTCGACCACAGTCCGTCGCAGCCGATCAGGGCCGCGCCTCTATGGGTCTCGCCGCTCTCGGTCTTCACTGTGACGGCCGAGCCGTCATCGTCGATCGAGACGACCTTCTGCGCGGTGGCGAGCTTGATCAGGTTCGACTTCTTGCACGCGTCGAGAATGACATTGAGCATGTCGGCGCGATGAATGACGCCGTAGGGCGCGTTGTACTTGGCGTGGAAGCGTTGATCGATCCGCATGTCGATGATGGTCTCGGCGGTGATGGAGTCGCGAAACTCCAGCCCTTCCGGGAACGCGCACCAATGAAACATGTCCTCCGTGAGGCCCAGGACCTCGAACATGCGAAACACGTTCGGACCGAGCTGGATGCCGGCGCCGATTTCCTTGAACTCGGGCGCCTGTTCGAGCACCTGAACCGGGATGCCTTTCCGCGAAAGCGCGAGCGCCGCGGACAGTCCGCCGATTCCGCCGCCGACGGCGATCACCTGATTGGCGGCACTCATCACCGAAACTCCCGGCCTGGTTGGACGCTCTCGCCGCACTCTAGGGTCGCCGCCCGGCGGCGATCAAGCGCGCGAGCCTGACCCGCTCGGAAGGCCGCTCGGCGGGCCATAGGCAGTCCGATGGAAATGACAGATACTCGATCCAAACCACAACACGTTCTGCCCGGGAGGAATGCCGATATGACCAGGACGCTTGCCGCGCTGCTCGTGCTTTCCGCCTGCGGAGCGGGCGCAGCGCCCGCCTCGGCGCAGAGCTATCCGAGCCGGACCATCACCATCGTCACGCCCGCGCCGGCGGGCGGCGTCACCGACACCATCGGCCGGGCGCTGGCGCAGCGCTTCAGCAAGGCCTGGGGCCAGCAGGCGGTGGTCGAGAACAAGCCTGGCGCCAACAACCAGCTTGCCGCCGAATACATCGCCAACCAGCCGCCGGACGGCCACGCGCTGTTCATTGCGCCGGACGGCACGTTCGTCGCCAATCCGAGCCTTTATCCGAAGCTGCCTTACGATCCCTACAAGAGCTTCACGCCGATCAGCGGTCTTGTGATCATCAATCACGGGCTGATCGCGCATCCGTCGTTCGCGCCCGGCAACGTCAAGGACTTCATCGCTCTCGCCAAGAGCAAGCCCGGCGAGATCAACTACGGCACCTACGGCATCGGCTCGAGCGGGCATCTCAACATGGCGCTGCTCGAGAATATGACCGGCATCAAGCTGCAGGCGGTGCACTACAAGGGCGCTGCGCCCGCAACCAACGACGTGGTCGCGGGGCACATCCCGATCATGTTCGTCAGCGCCGGATCCGGCGCGCCGCTCTGGCAGGCCGGCAAGATCAAGTACCTCGCCGTCGGCGGCACCAAGCGCCTGCCGCAACTGCCGGACGTTCCGACCGTGGCGGAAACCGTGCCGGGCTATGAGGGCGTGTCGTGGTTCGGCCTGTTCGGACCGGCCGGGATGCCGGCCGAGACCGTCGCCAAGATCAACGGTGAGATCCGCGCGCTGTTCGCCGACCCCGAATTCCGGAAGTCCTTCGTCGACCGCTTCATGTTCCAGCCGATCGTCGGCTCGCCGGAGGAGCTCACCGCATTCGTCCGCATGGAAGAGCCGAAGTGGCGAAAGATCATCGCCGACGCAAAGATCAAGGTGGAATGATGAGTGGCAAAAAAACTGACAAGAAGAAGGAGCTCGATCCGGAGCTCGCGAAGTTCCGTGACAGCTATGTCGAGATGTTCGGTTCGCTGCCGCCGCTGCCCGGCGGCCGGTTCGCATTCTCCGCCGACATGGACCCGGAGTTTCTGCGCGACGCCGAGCGGCTGCGCGGCAAGGCGTTCTACAACAAGACCTTCGACCTGAAGACCACGCAGCTCATTCTGTTCGGCATGCTGCTGGTCGAGCACAACCAGATCGCGGCGCAGGCCCACGCCTTGGCCGCCCGCCGCGCCGGCGCAAGCTGGGAGGAATTGCACACCGTGGTCGAGCTCGCGACCGCGACCGGCGCGCTCTATCCGTTCAACCAGGGCAGCGCGCTGCTCAACGGCATGCGCGAGAAGGAGCAGGGAGGATCGTCATGACGTTTGCCGGCTTGCTGCGCGCCGCCGTCGGTGTGGTTCTGTCCGTTGTCTCGCTTGCGGCGGTCGCAGCAGAGTATCCAGCGCCCAAGGAGGGCACCTACGTTGCCAAGGACTTCCGCTTTCACACCGGCGAGGTTCTGCCGGAGGTGAAGCTGCACTACACCACGATCGGCGTGCCGACCGGCGAGCCTGTCCTTGTGCTGCACGGTACCGCGGGCTCGGCGCGGAGCATGCTGACACAAGCCTTTGCGGGTGAGCTGTTCGGCACGGGACAGCCGCTCGATGCCACAAAGCATTTCATCATCCTGCCGGATGCGCTTGGCGCGGGGAAATCGTCGAAGCCTTCGGACGGATTGAAGGCGAAATTCCCGCGCTACAATTACGACGACATGGTGCTGGCGCAGTACCGCCTCGTCACGGAGGGCCTCGGCATCAGGCACCTGCGCCTCGTGATCGGCAATTCCATGGGCGGGATGCATGTCTGGCAGTGGGGCTCGGCCTATCCGGATTTCATGGATGCGCTGGTGCCGATGGCGTCGCAGCCGACCGAGATGTCGAGCCGCAACTGGATGATGCGGCGCATGATCACCGACGCGATACGCAACGATCCCGACTGGAAGGACGGCAACTACACGACGCAGCCCAAGGCGTTCCGCACCGCCGCGGTGTTCTTTGCGATTGCCACGAATGGCGGCACGCTCGCCCTGCAAAAGGCCGCGCCGACGCGCGAGAAGGCCGACAAGCTCTTGAACGATCGGCTGGCTGCGCCGTTCAATGCCGACGCGAACGACTACCTCTATCAGTGGGATTCATCGCGCGACTACAACCCGTCACCGGGGCTGGAGAAGATCAAGGCAGCCTTGCTTGCGATCAATGCGGCGGACGACGAGCGCAATCCGCCGGAGACCGGGCTGATGGAGCGGGAAATCAAGCGGGTGAAGAACGGCAGGCTCTATCTGATCCCGGCAAGCGAGGACACGCGCGGCCACGGCACGACCGGGAACGCGAAGCTCTGGAAGCAGCAGTTGCAGGACTTCCTGCAAGCCGTGCCGAAGCGGGCAATGTGAGGGTTGCTACTGCGGCAGGTTCGGCAAGAGCTTGAGCGCGTTGTCGCGCTCGATCGCCTGAAGGTCGGCGGCAGAGAGTTTCAGTCCCGCGAGCCCGTTGATCGTGATGTCCGGATCCCAGAACGGGAAATCCGAGCCGAACAAGAGATGCGACATCGGCACGATGTCGAGCACCGCGCGGAGCGCGCCGGGCGTGGTGACGCCGACGACGTCGACATAGAGCTTCGACAGCTCATGCATCACGCCGTTCGGCACCCGTGCGTTCAGCTCCGGACGGTTCTTCGCAAGCCCGGCCAGCCGGCTCGCCAGGATCGGCAGCGCGCCGCCGCCGTGCGAGAAGATCCACTTGATGTTCGGGCAGCGGTGGAATGTGCCGCCGAACAGCAGGCTCGTGATCGCCCGCGTCGTGTCGAAGGGAAATTCGATGGTCGGCGGCGGGATGTTGGGAATGACGTTGAAGGCGAAGCTCGCCGCGGTCGGGTGGAAATAGACCACGGCCTTGCGCCGGTTGAGCTCGTCGAACACGGCCGCGAACGCGTCGTCGCCGGGATACTTGTCGACATAGTTGGTCGTCAGCGCAAAGCCATCGGCGTTGAGCTCGTCCAGCGCATATTCGATCTCGCGCAGGCAGCCTTCGGTGTCGGGCAGCGGCAGCGCGGCGAAGTGGCCGAACCGGCCCTTGTAGTCCCGCTGCATCTCGGCCGCGGCTTCGTTGCATTCGCGCGCGAAGTCACGCGAGGCCTGGGCACCGCCGAGCCATACGCTCGGCGTCGAGATCGACAGCACGGACACCGCGATCCCGCTCTTGTCCATCGCCGCGATGGCCTGGTCCGGGTGCCATTTGGTCAGCCGGTCGTAGAAGGCATGAGTGGTGTGCTTGAGCACCTCGCCGGTCTTGGCCACGTAGACCTTGGCGTAGGGGTGGTGATGGGTGTCGATGCGGTGCGGCGCCATACGTCAACTCTTGCTGTGGCCTTGGAAAATCAGGGACAGGAGCGCGTCCCGGGGGATTGAGCAATCGGGTTCCGGAGCATATCAATTCCGCGGAGGAATACAGCAGGCGGGCGCGCCATGGCGCTCCGCTGGCAGCGCAGGAGACGAGCCCATGATCATCGAAGGCCCGGATCAGGTCACCGAGGCGGTGCTGAGCGAAATTGCGCGCGCGCCCAATCCACGCTTTCGCGAGATCATGACGGCGCTGGTCAAGCACCTGCATGCCTTCGTCCGCGAGGCGAAGCTGACCGAGGAGGAGTTTCATCAGGCCTGCGCCTACGTGAACGCCATCGGCCAGAGTTCCAACGCGTTCCACAACGAGGCCGTGCTGGCGTCGGGCTCGCTCGGCGTTTCGACCCTGGTGTGCCTGCTCAACAACGGCAGCAACGGCGCGACCGAGACCACGGCCAACCTGCTCGGCCCGTTCTGGCGCACCGACTCGCCGCGCACCGAAAGCGGCGGCTCGATCGTCCGCTCGCCGACGCCGGGGCCGGAGCTGTTCTGCAACATCGAGGTCAAGGACCGCGACGGCAGGCCGGTGGCCGACGCCGAGGTCGACGTCTGGCAGTCCTCGACCGAGGGTCTCTACGAGAATCAGGACCCGACGCAGGCCGACATGAACCTGCGCGGCAAGTTCATGACCGACAAGAACGGCCGATTTGCATTCCGCAGCATCAAGCCCGCCGGCTATCCGATCCCGATCACCGGGCCGGTCGGCGACCTGATCAAGGCGCAGGGCCGCCACAACATGCGGCCGGCGCACCTGCATTTCCTGATCTACAAGCCGGGCTACAAGACCCACATCTCGCAGGTCTATCTGCCGGACGATCCGAACATCGAAACCGATGTGCAGCACGGCGTCACGCGGCGGCTGCTCGGCAACTACGTGCGCCACGAGAACGAGAAACCGCCGGCACACGGCGTGAAGGACCCGTGGTTCTCGCTCGACTACACCTTCATCATGGAACCGGGCGTTGCGAAACTGCCGCGCCCCCCGATCCAGGACAAGGCAAAGACCACCGAGATGCGGCCGCAGGTGTTGCAGGCGACGAACCGTCAGCCGGCGATGGCCAAGTGAGTTTTCGGGCGAACCGAAGCCAACATCCTTTCCCGTTAACCGGAAATTTCGGCGCGCGAAACTGGTTCCGCGTCGGAAACCGGTTCGCGATTTGCGAACAAAGCGGGATGATTTCGCGAACCGAGTTCGTTTTCCGATTAAACGCGACGGTGCGATCTGAGCGATCGTTTTAACGAAGGATTTTTTTGCGTGAATCGGTGCGCGCTCGATCCGCCGGCGATTGACGACCGGCCGGTGAGCGGAACAAAGCCGCCGCCTTTGGGGCGGCGGCTCATGCCGAAGCGCCTGCCTACGGCTTCTTCCTCGCGTCGGCGTAGGGGTAGATGATGTCGCCGCTCTTGTACTCCGGCGGCCACAGCACCGGCGTCTTGGAACCGTCGCGGAACTGGTCGAGATTGTTCGGCACGACGTTCTGCAC